>JAEDNF010000284.1 GCA_016302655.1 Oscillospiraceae bacterium
CGGTAACCCTGAGTTTTTTATTACTTCGGATATAAAATCAACGAGCGATGATATCATCCCGAACGCTGCACAGCATATACAAACGGCACATAATGCTGTCAGTGCAAAGGAATACTCGGGGTTTTTCGCCTTTATCAACAGGCTGCATGCCGCGCCAAGCAACGCTATTGCCGCCGCCTTTGCCATTATCTCCATCAGAGCTGAAACAGGGTCTTTATAAGACCGAACAGCTCGCTGATTTTCTGCACGACTACTATCAGCACAACAACAAGCGCTGCTATTGTCGTCATAAGCGCCTGCTCATCTCTGCCGGAACGGCTAAGCAAAATGTTCAGCACTGCCACAAGTATTCCGACCGCGGCTATTTTAAATATCAGATCAATTTCCATTTTATCCCCTCTCAGACCAGAATTATTGCTAAAATAAGCCCTATTCCCGTTCCCAATCCGATGTACATTTTTTCGTTGCTTTTTAGCCCAGTGTTAAGCGCCTCGTATTCTCCCGTTAGTTCGCTTATACATCTGTCAATAGATGCTGCCTGAAGCTCCGCATCATATTTTCCGAGGCTGCTGCCGAGATTCTTGAGAGTCTGTCTTTCGTTTTCGCTTATAAGTTCAAGCTTTTCATCTACGCTTTCGCACCAGATTTTTGCAAAGCTTTTACCGCCGAGACAGTCAAGCTTTTCTTCAACGCAGCAAACAAATCCTCCGATACATCTATACTCCGGTAAATTTGCACAAATCAGAATTTGTCTAAGCGGTGTTCTTCTTGTGCATATCTCATTGCGCATCAGCTCCAAAAATGATACAATTTCTTTTAGTGCCCATACTGACGCTTTAATTTCCCGTGCTTTAAAAATTCCAATCAATGTAGCTGCCGCTGCAAGCATTACAGCTCCGAGAAACCTGCTCATTTCAGTTCCTCTATGCAATAGCTGCGCCTGCCGTTAATGTTCCTTATAAACAGGCAATATTTAAAAATTCTCATTTGCATCAGTTGACGGTACAGTTTCCTGGAGCGCAGGTCGTCAACGCTTCCTGCGTGAGCCGTGGCAAGCAGTTTCACTCCGCAGCCCGAGGCCTCATAAACCGACTGCATGTCCTCCCTGGAGCTTATCTCGTCCATGGCAAGCACATCCGGATTCATAGCTCTTATCAGCATCATTGCCGCCTTAGCCTTTGGAGCGTCGGTGATTATATCAGTATGCTTGCCGACATCAAACTGCGCAATCCCGTCGCTCACAGCTGCTATTTCTCCCCTTTCATCCGCAACTGACACCCGTTTGCCTCCGTTCGAGAGTATGCGAATAAACTCACGCAAGCAGGTTGTTTTGCCGGCACCCGGGGGTGAAGCGATGAGAATGTCCGTTAATCCGTGACACAGCATTTTTTGGAGTTCGTCCGAGGCACAGCCATGTATTTCCTTCGGTATTCTGACTGATAATGAACTTAGGTTTCTTATTCCGCACACAGCTCCGGAGCGTATGATTGCGTTTCCGCAGATACCAAGTCGAATTCCGCCTTTAACATTTATGTAACCGTTAGCCATGCTTGCTTCGACCGAATGAACGGAAGCACCCGTTGCGCATTCAAGCACACCTTCAAGCTCCGAAACGGTTATAGAGTGTTCAGGAGCAACAAATTTTTCTTTGCCGTCAACCAGAACGGTCATGGCTTGTCCGGCTCTCAGGCGTATCTCCTCAATCCTGTTTTGCTCCGCTTCCGGCAGTATCAGAAGCTCGCCGTTTAAGGCTATCGGAAGCATCGATGCAGCTCTGCTTAGTTTGTTCATTTTGCTCACCGTCCTATATCTAATTACTATTATGGTAAGCAAAAAATTATTACTTGTAAAAATTAATTTTCTTGTCACCTTTTCACTTGCTAAATTGTCTATATTATAGATAAATTTGACTCAATATTTGCTTGAGCATAAGGATATACAGAACCATGGTTTTTAGCAGTCTCAATTTCATTTTAATATTCTTCCCGATCTTTTTTATCTTCTACTACGCTACTCCTAACAGATACAAGAATTACACTCTGCTTATAGGCAGTCTTGCGTTTTACTTTGTAGGAACTATCAACGCTCCTTACCACTTCGTTTTGCTCATTGCCTGCATGATAGTTGATTATCTTGTCGGTCTGGGTATCGAGAGATTTAGAAGATATAAAAAAACCCTGCTTATAGCAGGAATTGTATTTCATCTTATTTGCCTGTGCACTTTTAAATATGCAGGATTTGTGATTGGGGAGCTCGGAAAGATTTCCGATAGTATTAATCTCACAACGGACATTATCCTGCCGATAGGCATATCCTTCTACACCTTCCAAGGCATCTCATATCTTGTAGATGTATACAGAGGAACCGTTCAGGCAGAAAAAAGTCTGTTGTGCTACTGCGTATATATCTCAATGTTTGAGCAGCTTATTGCAGGTCCTATCGTTACCTATG
>JAEDNF010000285.1 GCA_016302655.1 Oscillospiraceae bacterium
AGATAACTATGAGCGGCTATATTTACGGTAACAGTATGGGCGGCTTCGGCGGCGGCGGTCGTCCCGGAGGAATGCGCCCCCGATAAAAGAGATCCTGCAGAATTCTTTTAATATATTCATGGTTTGAGTCCCTTCGGAGTTTCGGAGGGACTCAAAGCCGTAAAATCAAGGAAATTTTCAAAAAAGTCTTTTCATACGCCGCATTTTGTGGTATTATTAATATATATGCTTATATGAGGTGAACAGATGAACGCACAGGATATACCGGCTTTGATAAAACAGGCACAGCAAGGCGACACAGACAGCTTTATACAGCTTTACACCGCCGTATACCGCCCTGTATATAAAATAGCGAGAATGGCAATGAAAAACGAGGACGCCGCTGTTGAAGCGGTTCGGCTTGCCGTTCTGGACAGCTATGCGTCACTGTCTTCCGCTAAGATAACTACCGCCCCTCAGTTTATCGAATGGTTTGTAAAGATACTTTGCACAAAGATAAGGCACCTTAACAAGACCTCCGATATCATTAAAAAAGAGGACGGAGAAGATATACCTATAAGAAATGCGCTTAATCAACTGCCCGATATAGAAAGGCTCGTTTTCAGCGTTTGCTCGGTCTGCGGCTGCAGTGCCGAAAAAGCGGCAAAGCTTTGCGGCTATACCGAAGAGACTGTAGGAGTATGCCTCACAAATGCAGAGGTAACGCTTAAGGCACAGCTTCTTTCCGAGATGAATAACTAAGCGGAGGATAAGTATGGAAAGTCTTGAACAAAAGATAAAAGAATATATATCCTCCGTGCAGCTCCCCTCAGGAATAAGCCCCGGGGAGATAAGAGTTCTGCTTGAGGATAACGGCGAAATGACCGCAGGAGTATTTCTGCGTAAGCTTAAGGAGCTTAAAATAAGCGGCTCGGATTTTCTTGAACTGCTCGGCAACTCAAAAATCGGCAATATGGAGTTCCGCAGGATAGAGGAGAACCCTCATCTTAAATTTGACGAGCTTTTGCAGATACTTGATAATTCTGTGCTGTCAAGCGAAGACTACCGTATGATAATAGCGGTCGCTACCCAGCGGAAAGAACTGTCGGAACAGCGCAAAAGGCGTGAGGAAGAAACGCTCCGCCGTATGACCGAAGAACTGACGGGAAAAAAGAGCGTTCATACCGATGAAGAATCGGGAACAGATAATAAAGAATCTAATGCCGCTATTCCCGTTGAAAAGACAGAAGAAAAGCCCGTGACGGCAGAATCTGACGAGAAACAGACGGATTTTGAAGCAAATGAAGCGGCACAGGCATTAATAGAGCGTATGCAGAGCAGGATCGACAGCGAATTAAATGTCGGAATTGTAGAAAACGGCTCTGATTATACAGAAAGTAATGATAATCTGTCGGACGAAGAAAATGCCGTTGACAGTAATGATGACCAAGAAAACACCAACGACAGCGAAGAAGGCAAAGAAATAACTCAGGAATTTGACATTCCAAAGCCGTCTGCCGATGAAGATAAAGAGAATGACGAAGACGACGATTATGTAAGCCCGATTCCCGAAGAAGAGCGGATAGGCAGCAGTGCGGAGGCTATCGGCTCGGCTATCGGCGAGCTTATGGATGATGAAGACGAAGAAGCGCCCTGCAAACGCAGTAAGGCGTGCCTTGTAACGATGTTTGTGATGGCGGCAGTGCTGATATGCGGAGGCTTTGCGCTTAATCTGCTCAGAGAGTACGGAATAATTCCTCAGCTGATATACGAACTGCCCGAAAAGCTCACTCAGGAGATTACGGATTACGCAACGCTTTTAGGCGAGGCGAAAGCGGCTGACGGAAAGCTAAGCTACACTCTCCCCGACAGCTTTATTATCGGAGAGAACCTGCGCTTCGGCATTAAAAAAACCATCTGCACCGATACGCTTACAGCGGTTATCGATGAAGATATTATCTGCGGTGCAAAGATAAGCGAAGGAAAGCTGAGCGGAAACTTCAGCTTTGAAACAGGTCTTACGGATGTCGGAATAAAAAGCTTCGGCGAATATTTCGCAATTATCGGAAAAGATGAACAGTCTACCGTACTGCGAATATACGATGAAGAGGGCTTTATCGGTGGAAAACCGGTCGAAGAATATATACTTTCGGGAGAATTTGTCGATTGTTATACTAAAGGGAATATAATTTATCTGCTAACTTCCGACAGCTTTGATACGGCAAAGGCAAACGAGAGCGAGCCTTATACCTTCGTTCCTTCGTATACAGTCGGAGGAACAAAAACAACCGTACCCTTTGACAGAATATTCATAATGGACAAGGCGAACAAGCTTGAATACTTTACGGTAACGGCTGTTAATGCCGCCGAAAAGGGAAGTATCGCCGTAAGAAGTATGCTTGCAGGCGAAAATGCTGATGCGGTCTTGACTGAAAACGGCGCTTATGCCTCAGTAACGGCAAAGCTTGG
>JAEDNF010000286.1 GCA_016302655.1 Oscillospiraceae bacterium
TTTTCTATATTAAAATTTATCGTTTGTTAACAAATCTTTGTTTAGTTTTGATATATACAAATCTCTTTTTTGGTACTAAAATATAAAAGTCGCTTTGTGCAAAACAGAGAATAAAAGAAAGAGGAAAACAAATGATAAAGCGTTATATAAAACGCCTGAAAACAGAGTTCAAAGGCTATAATGCAGGAAAATTCGGCAAAGACCTGCTTGCAGGCATAACAGTAGCGGCTGTTGCGCTGCCGCTTGCGCTTGCATTCGGTATTTCAAGCGGTGCTACCGCCGCCGCAGGACTGATAACGGCACTCATCGCAGGCCTTGTAATAGGAATGCTGTCGGGCGCTTCGTATCAGATATCGGGACCTACGGGAGCAATGGCGGCTATACTTTGCTCGCTGGTGGCTTCATATCAGATGCAGGGAGTGTTCATTGCCTGCTTTATGTCGGGAGTAATACTTCTGCTGTGCGGAATATTCAAGCTCGGCGGACTTGTACAGTTTATCCCCACTCCCGTTATCACGGGCTTTACCTCGGGTATTGCAATAATCATCGCTTTCGGTCAGATAAACAATCTTACGGGACTCAAGTGCGAGGGTGCTTCAACTATAGACAAGATAGTAAGCTACTTCAACACTCCCCAGACAATAAACCTTGAAGCAATAATTATCGGCGTATGCGTAATAGTATTTATGCTGATTTATCCCAAAAAGCTCAACGGCATAGTACCGTCGTCGCTTTTGTCAATAATTATTGCAACTGCGCTCAACTTCATTTTCAATTTCAATGTAGGAACTGTCGGTGAAATACCGCAGACTCTTCTGCTTAATGACAGGCTTGATATAACAGCTGTTGATTTTGACACGGTGAAGAATCTATTGTTCCCTGCAATAAGTATAGCGGCGCTCGGACTTATAGAAAGTCTGCTGTGCGGCGCAAGTGCGGGCAGAATGAAAAACGAGAAGCTTGACAGCGACCAGGAACTTGTTGCACAGGGAATAGGAAATATGCTTATCCCGTTCTTCGGCGGCGTACCGGCGACAGCGGCAATAGCAAGAACCAGCGTAGCAATCAAAAGCGGCGCTCAGACAAGAATAGCAGGCGTAATACACTCGCTTGTGCTTCTTGCTTCTATGTTCCTGCTTGGCGGAGTTATGTCAAAGATACCTATGGCGGCGCTTGCAGGCGTTCTTATCGTTACCGCATGGAGAATGAACGAGTTTGCTGTTATCAAGGACATATTCGGCAGAAAGATAAAGACCGCAATGTTCCAGTATCTTATCACTATGGCGGCAACGGTTATATTCGATCTGACGGTAGCAATAATCATCGGAATTTTGTTCTCGGTAATTATGTTCGTGCTTAAGGTTTCGGATATGACGGTAAATGTTGCCGATGTAGATCCCTCAAAGATAGATATTCAGGACAAAGACGGAAAGCTCAGAGGAACAAAGGTAGTATATATCACAGGTCCGCTTTACTTCGGTACAAGCAGTAAGCTGTCGGAAAAGCTTTCTGATATGCTTGATGTTGACGACGGCGGCAAGCTGATATTCTCAATGCGAGGCGTGCCTATCGCCGACATATCGGGCGTACAGGCGATGAAAGAACTCTGCGACAGTCTTTCGCAAAGAAAAATAGAGATATACTTCTCCTGCGTACAGCCTGCCGTTGACGAAATGTTCCACCGCTGCGGACTTGTCGAAAACTACGGCGAAGAACGCTTCTTCTGGAGCACCGATAAGGCAATGAGAGAAATCGCCGGAGAAAAATCACAGCTCTGCCCTGAAGTTAGTGCAGAAGCCAAAGCAACCGTATAAGAAAAACATATAAACATAAACTTCCCCGGCTCTTTTTGGAGTCGGGGAAGTCTTTCATATCAGGTTACTGATTCCGGTTTGACATTTCGTAGGATTCGATCATCTTCTTAACCATCTGACCGCCTACAGAGCCTGCCTGCTTAGAAGTAAGGTCGCCGTTGTAACCGTTATCCTTCAGAGGTACGCCTACTTCGTTTGCAGCCTGCATCTTGATGCTGTTTAAAGCTGCCTTGTTCTTTTTAGTACTGGACATCGTTGTTTCCTCCGTAATTATTGTGCAGGTCCTTTTGACCTTGCAACAATATTATGTTACGGCGAAATGAAAATATAAGATGAAATTTTTGGCGCTTTAAAATCTGTAAAATCAGCGATTTTAAAGTTTTAAAAGTTTTTTCTGAGGCTCTGTCAGGCTGCCCTGCCTTTAATCAAATAGCCTTGATGATACAAAAAAGACTGCAATCTCATTTGTGAAACTGCAGTCTTTTGTTATTGCTTTTTGTCAGATTTTACCGAGTCTGTGCGATTACGGTATATCCGTCACCCGAGCTTATGCTTGTAAAGTCCTACCCGTTACCGAAGCTCCCGTACCTCTTATTGTACCGTCGCCAAAGGTTGTAAACGGTGTTACTCTGA
>JAEDNF010000030.1 GCA_016302655.1 Oscillospiraceae bacterium
AAATATCTAAAATGCAGATTAAAGGTTAAGGACGATGAGGCTTATGAAACCTTTGAGGTCAGCGTCAGCTAAAATTCCAACCGTTTGAATTTTTTAATTCAGTGGTTGTTCACATAGATACGACACAAGACATAAGACATTTTTTGCAATACACAAATTAAACATTTTCAAATTTAAGGAGGAAAAAGATTATGGCATTTTTCAACTCAGCAGTAACCGTACTGCAAACACTTGTAATAGCTCTCGGAGCAGGACTTGGTATTTGGGGTGCTATTAACCTTATGGAAGGATATGGTAATGATAACCCCGGTGCAAAATCACAGGGCATGAAACAGCTTATGGCAGGCGGAGGCGTAGCACTTATCGGAATGACGTTAGTACCGCTTCTGTCAGGATTGTTCAACTAAAGAGCACGGACGGTAAAGCCCCTGCAATATTCTTGCGGGGGCTTTTGAAAGGTGAATAACTTGCAAGGCAAGTTGTAGCGAGCAAATCCGTAAGGATTTGTGTTAGCGTAGAAAGGAGGAAAACTCGTTGGATTATATTTTTGATAAATTCACCGAATGGATAAAAAACCTTCTTGTCGATGGCATAATGAACAATTTGTCCGGGCTATTTGATAATGTCAATGCAAAGGTTTCAGAAATCAGTACGCAAATAGGTTCTACTCCACAGGCTTGGAACGGCAACATTTTCAATATGATAAAAAACCTGTCGGATAATGTGATTTTGCCAATAGCGGGTGTAATACTTGCTTTGGTAATGACTTTAGAGCTGATACAGCTTATAACCGACAGGAATAATCTACACGATGTTGATACTTGGATGTTTTTCAAATGGATATTCAAGACAGCCTGTGCGGTTCTTATTGTTTCCCATACTTGGGATTTGGTAATGGGAGTATTTGATGTAGCCCAAAATGTAATAAGCCGTTCATCCGGCATTATAAACGGAACATTGAATATTGATATTGCTTCACATTTTGCAGACCTTGAAACAAGACTGCAAGCAATGGGCATTGGAGAGCTGTTGGGACTTTGGCTGCAATCGTTCATTGTCGGTATTACGATGTGGGCATTATCAATTTGCATTTTTATCATAGCTTACGGACGAATGATTGAGATATATCTTGTAACTTCGGTTGCTCCTATTCCGATGTCCACAATGGTCAATCGCGAATGGGGACAGATGGGACAGAACTATTTAAGAAGTTTGTTTGCATTGGGTTTTCAGGGCTTTTTAATTATGGTATGTATAGCGATTTATGCGGTGTTGGTTCAAAATATGATTGTGGACACCAATGTCAGCACGGCTATCTGGTCGTGTATGGGCTATACGGTTCTTTTATGCTTTACCCTATTCAAAACCGGCTCGCTTGCAAAAAGCGTGTTTAATGCGCATTAAGGGAAGGAGGAATTTAGATGGCTTATGTACCTGTACCAAAGGACTTAACAAAGGTCAAAACAAAAGTAATGTTCAACCTTACAAAACGACAGCTTATATGCTTCGGCTTGGGCATTGTTATCGGCTTGCCGATATTCTTTCTTACAAAGAGTGCACTTGGTACAAGTGTTTCGGCAATGCTTATGATTATTGTGATGCTTCCTTGTTTTATGCTTGCACTATATGAAAAGCACGGGCAGCCGCTTGAAAAGGTGCTGAAGAATATCATTGATGTATGCTTTCTTCGTCCTAAGGAGCGACCGTATATGACAAACAATTTTTATGATTGCTTACACAGACAGGAAGAACTTGAAAAGGAGGTTACAAACATTGTACACAAAAAATCTAAGCCGTGCGGACAAAAACGCCATTGATACGGCTATCCGTAAGGCAAAAAAAGAAGACAAGAAACAGATGTCGGCTCAAGCTAGTATTCCGTTTCAGCAGATGTTTCGTGACGGAATATGCAAGGTCAGCGACAACTATTACACAAAAACCATTCGCTTTCAGGATATTAACTATCAGCTTAATCAGAATGAGGATAAAACGGCTATTTTTGATGGTTGGAGTGATTTTTTAAACTACTTTGACAGCTCAGTAAACTTTGAACTGTCATTTATGAACCTGTCCGCAAAGGACGACAGCTTTTCCCGACAGCTTATTATCCCACCTCAGGGCGACGACTTTGATGAAATCCGTGAGGAATATACGGAAATGCTTCAGGACAGGCTTGCGAGGGGCAATAACGGGCTTATCAAGACAAAGTATATTACTTTCGGCATAGAAGCCGATAATATCAAAGCAGCAAAGCCGCGCATAGAGCGTATCGAAACCGATATTCTCAACAACTTTAAGAAGCTCGGTGTAGCCGCTGCTCCGTTAAACGGTACAGAACGGCTAAAGGTAATGTACGATATGTTTCATCTTGACGCAACCGATCCGTTTCGCTTCTCATGGGATTGGCTCCCGAAAACAGGCTTGTCTGCCAAGGACTTTATAGCTCCTACTTCCTTTGAATTTAGGAACGGATATGCTTTTAAGGTTGGAAGCAAATTCGGAAGTGCATATTTCTTACAGATACTTGCACCGGAATTATCGGACAGAATGCTTGCGGATTTTCTTGATATGCAAAGCTCCGTTATTGTTTCTATGCATATTCAGTCGGTCGATCAGGTGAAGGCTATTAAGACAATCAAACGTAAAATAACCGACCTTGATAAGATGAAAATCGAGGAACAGAAGAAAGCTGTTCGTGCAGGCTATGATATGGATATTATTCCGTCAGACCTTGCCACTTACGGCTCTGAGGCAAAAAAGCTCTTGCAGGACTTACAAAGCCGAAATGAGCGAATGTTTCTTATGACATTCATTGTCGTAAATCTCGGCGATACAAAGCGAAAGCTGGACAGTAATGTATTTCAGGCAAAATCCATTGCACAGAAATACAACTGTACTTTGGAACGACTTGATTTCAGGCAGGAAGAAGCGTTGATGTCTTCTCTTCCTCTCGGTAAAAACTTAATCGAAATACAGCGGGGCTTAACTACATCAAGCGTCGCTATTTTTATACCCTTTACCACACAAGAACTGTTCCAAACGGGAAAAGAAGCTCTGTATTGCGGTATTAACGCACTTTCAAATAACCTGATTA
Organism: Oscillospiraceae bacterium; assembly: GCA_016302655.1. Classification (GTDB taxonomy): domain Bacteria; phylum Bacillota; class Clostridia; order Oscillospirales; family Ruminococcaceae; genus Ruminiclostridium_E. The sequence goes on from JAEDNF010000030.1 coordinate 3,095, forward strand.
TGGTTGACCGAAAACTTCTTAAAAATCCAAACGGGCTTATACTCGGTACACCGGGTTCCGGTAAATCTTTTTCGGCAAAGAGAGAAATTGCAAATGTTTTTCTCGTCACCGAGGACGATATTATCATCTGTGATCCTGAAGCAGAGTACGGTCCGCTTGTAGAAAGACTGCACGGACAGGTCATAAAAATCTCTCCGACTTCGGGGGATTTTATAAATCCGATGGACTTGAATTTAAACTATTCGGAGGAAGAAAATCCGCTGTCTTTGAAATCAGACTTCATACTATCGCTTTGTGAACTGATTGTCGGAGGAAAAGAGGGCTTGCAGCCTGTAGAAAAGACGATTATTGACCGTTGCGTAAGTCTTATTTACAGAAATTACTTGAACGATCCGAAGCCTGAGAATATGCCTATTTTGGAGGACTTATACAATGAACTCCGTAAGCAGGACGAGAAAGAAGCACAGTATATAGCTACCGCGCTCGAAATCTATGTAACAGGCTCACTTAATGTATTCAACCACAGGACAAACGTAAATATTCATAGCAGAGTTGTGAGTTACGATATTAAGGAGCTTGGCAAACAGCTTAAAAAGATAGGTATGCTTATCGTTCAGGATCAGGTATGGAACAGAGTAACCGTAAACCGCGAAGCACATAAATCCACACGTTACTATATTGATGAGATGCACTTGCTGTTAAAAGAAGAACAGACGGCGGCATACACGGTTGAGATTTGGAAGCGTTTCCGTAAATGGGGCGGTATTCCGACAGGTATTACGCAGAATGTCAAAGATCTCTTATCTTCAAGAGAGGTCGAGAATATATTTGAAAATTCTGATTATGTGTATATGCTAAATCAAGCACAGGGTGACAGACAGATACTTGCAAAGCAATTAAATATCTCAAATCATCAGCTATCCTATGTTACTCATTCAAGTGAGGGCGAAGGCTTGCTGTTTTACGGCAGTACGATATTGCCGTTTGTTGACCGTTTCCCCAAGGATACGAAACTCTACGGTATAATGACAACCAAGCCTCAAGAGCAGATCGAAAGGTCGTGATGATATTTTACAGATAACAAATTAGAGGTATTTACAGACAAGGATTTTATAAGGAGGACTACAATATGAACTACAACTACGAAACAATGCAGATTATTATGGAGAGTGCAGACATTTTATACACTATGCTTCAGGAGCTTAACGACGGTATCAGAAGCTTACCCGGATGTAAAATGACCGCAAACCTTAAAAGACTTTCGGCTAATATCGGAGCAACATGCAACGGTATCTATCAGACTATGAGGAGTATCGGTATGGAATCAGAATTTCCGTGTGAGCAGTGTCCGGCAGATATGGATGAATACAACGGTGCCGATATTCCTTCCGGTTCTGATTTGAAAGAGTTTTTAGATAAGATTGCCGGAATACTGGTTTCGGATAAGCCTGTTTCAATCTCCGCTGATATTTATATTAACGAGGGACACTCAGAGAATGCGGGCAACGATTACGATGATGATGAGGATGATGAATGATTATGAAAAACAAATTCAGACAAGGCGGTGGTAACAGGTGGCGAAAAGATCTCCAAAACTGCTGTTTACCGACGAAGAACGGAATACGCCCGAACTTAAAAGGGCTGTCAAGAAAGCAGATAAATCAATCACAAAACTTGAGAAAGCCGAGGCGAACATTCCGAAGAAAAGGATAAAGAAAAAACAGCGGTTTATCGACGAAAAAAGCGGTAAGGTCGAGACAAAGATTATGTTCGAGGAAGTCGATAAAAAGAAGCCGTCATCTCAATTGAAATCGGAAGTAAGGACAGCACCCGCACAATTTGCGGCGGGTGCTGCCGTAAACATACTTCGAGACAACGAGGACGACAGTGCGGCAACGGACATAACGCACAGTGTAGAGAAAACCGCCGATACAAGCATAAGAGCTACACAATTTGCAAACCGTTCATCAAAGCTGAAACCCTATAAGAATGCGGAAAGAGCAGAGAAACAAGCTGACAAGGCTAATATTACTGCTCTCAACAAACAGGCTAAATATCAGTCGCGTGAAAACTCCGGCTCTAATCCCCAATCCAAACGTCAGCAGAAAAAAGCCATTAAAAAGGAATATGCAAAAGCCAAACAAAGCGGAGCAACGACAAAGAAAGCGACAGAGATTACAAAAGAAGCGTCCAAAAAGACCGCGGATACTTCAAAAAAGATTGCTGAATTTGTGAGGCATCATAAAACGGCATTTGCAATTATCGGTGGTATTGCTGCCGTTATCGTTATGATTTGCTGTATCTGCTCCTCCTGCTCCGTTATGTTTCAAGGTGCAACATCGGCGATAGCAAGCTCTACATATCCGAGCGAGGACAGCGAAATGCTTGCAGCGGAAGAAAGGTATAAAGCAATGGAACAGGAATTGTCGGATAAAATCTCAAATTACGAAAGTACCCACAGCTATGATGAGTACATTTATGAGCTTGATGATATTGAACACGATCCGTATGTATTGATTTCCGCACTGACAGCTCTAAAACAAGGGGCGTGGACTGTTTCAGAGATTGAAAGCGACTTGTCCGATTTATTTGCAAGGCAGTATGTTCTGACAGAAACCGTGACGGTTGAACAAAGAACGAGAACGGTTACAAACCCGGACGGAACAACCTCCGAGGAAACTTATGATTATTATATTTGTACCGTAAAGCTCGTCAACAATAACCTGTCACATATTCCGTCTGAAATATTAAGTCAAGACCAATTAGAGCTGTATGCGACATATATGAAAACGCTTGGCAACAGACCTGATTTATTCGGAGATTCTGTGTATGTGGATAAATACATCAATACAGAATATGATGACTATGCAATACCGCCTGACGCATTATCCGATGTAAAATTTGCTGCTATGATGAATGAAGCAAAGAAATATCTCGGTTATCCCTATGTTTGGGGCGGTTCTACTCCCTCTACTTCGTTTGATTGCTCAGGATTTGTGTGCTGGGTAGTTAATCACAGCGGTTGGAGCGTGGGCAGAACTACGGCAGAGGGATTGCGTCAGCAATGTGTGAGGGTTTCACCGGCAAATGCTAAACCCGGCGACCTTATTTTCTTTGAAAAGACGTATAACACGGTAGGAGCATCTCATGTTGGTATCTATGTCGGTGACGGTATGATGATACACTGCGGCGATCCAATTCAGTATGCGAATGTCAACTCAGCATATTTCAGCTCACATTTTATGCAATATGGCAGACTGCCATAAAGGAGGATTATTATGAACGAACGAATTACAAGGCTCAAAGAGGACTATGCGAAAAACGAAAGTAAAATCGCGTCCCTGCAAGCAAAAAACAAAAAGCTTGCCGAGAAAATAACTCAGCATGAAAACGCCGAAATTATCGGCGCAGTCCGCAGTACCGGAATAAGCATTGACGAGCTTTTGAGCTTGCTCGGCAAAACAGAAATTAAGAATGATTTGGAGGATAATGACAATGAGATTTAAGAATACTTTTTTGATAACTATGGCTGTTGTACTTGGTATAACAGCTTTTTCTTTCCCCGTTTCGGCGAATGTTTCCGCAAGCGAAGATACGGCAACAGACATCAGCGTAAATGACAGCATTGAGAGTAAAACGCCGCTTACGCCAAAAGGCAATTTAACGACCGTTGACGATGTTCATCAGGTCTGCGATGAGGATACGATTGAAGATAAGCAGTTTATTACCGTACAGACAAAGAACGGCAATACATTCTACATCATCATAGACCGCAGCGGTGACAGTGAAAATGTTTATTTCTTAAATGCCGTTGATGAAACGGATTTAATGGCACTTATGGAAGATGAGCAAAAAGCGGCTGTTACTGCTGCCGCAACTTGCACCTGCACCGAGAAATGCGAGGTTGGCAGCGTAAACACTGATTGTGCGGTTTGTTCAAAAAACAAGGATAACTGTATAGCACAGGCAGCAGCTACCCCTGTTCCCGATGAGAAAGAACAGCCGGCAGAAAAGAAGCAAAATACAACAATGCCGTTTGCTATACTCGTTCTGTTTGCATTGTTCGGCGCAGGAGGAGCGTTCTATTGGTTTAAGATTAAAAACAAGAAATCAAGCACAAAGGGTGACACCGATCCCAATGACTTGTTTGAGGAGGACGAGGACTACGAAACAGAGGACGAAGATACCGAGGTAGAAACGGAAGCAGAGCCTGATTATGAGATTGAGGACGAGGACAGCGAAATATCCGATGACGAAAGAGAGGATTTGAAAGAATGAAGTTAGTAATTGCAGAAAAACCTTCAGTAGCAAAAACAATTGCAAAAGTAATCGGAGCTTCAAAACACAATGACGGATACCTATCAGGGGGCGGCTATGCCGTCTCTTGGTGCTTCGGTCATTTGGCAGAGCTTGCACAGGCTGAAAGCTATAATGAGAGCTACGGGAAGTGGAAACATTCGGATTTGCCGATTATTCCCGACACATGGCAGTACGCGGTAAGCGAGGATAAAAGAAAACAGTTTGAAATCATATCAAATTTAATGCACGATAAAAGCGTTACAGAGGTAATTAACGCCTGTGATGCCGGACGTGAAGGTGAATTGATTTTCAGAACGGTGTTTAACCTTGCCGGATGCAGTAAACCTATGAAGCGTTTATGGATTTCCTCTATGGAGGATACGGCTATAAAGGACGCTTTTAATAATCTCCGTCCCGGCAGTGAATATGACGCACTGTATAACGCTGCTTTATGCCGAAGTAAGGCAGACTGGCTTGTTGGTATAAATGCGACAAGATTGTTTTCCGTACTGTATCACAGAACACTAAACGTCGGCAGAGTAATCTCACCCACACTTGCTATGATTGTACAGCGTGAAGCTGAAATCAAAGCCTTTAAGAGCGAACCGTTCTATAAGGTGTTTCTTGATTTTGATGGGTTTAAAGCAGAAAGCGAACGCTTTGCCGATGAAGAAAGTGCAGCAGCTGTTGCACAAATTTGCAACAATGAAGAAGCAGTAGTTAAAGCTGTAGAACGCAAGGAAAAGAGCGAAAAAGCTCCTACACTCTACGACCTGACTACGCTTCAGAGAGAAGCTAACAGAACGTTGGGTTATACTGCTCAGCAAACACTTGATTACCTTCAATCCTTGTATGAAAAGAAGCTCTGCACCTATCCGAGAACAGACAGCAAATTTCTTACTGAGGATATGAAAAATACCGTAAATGAGATTGTCGCAATAGCCGCTGATGTTCTTGGTTTAGTGTCCCCAAACAGCATTGATAAGGATAAGGTTTGCAACAATAAAAAGGTGTCCGACCATCATGCAATTATCCTTACAAAGAGCGTTAAAAACACTGATACCCATTCTCTCCTTGCAGGAGAGCAGGAAATCTTAAAGCTTATAGCAAAGAGAACACTTTGTGCTGTCAGCGAACCGTATGTATATACAGAAACATCAGCCGTGATTTGTTGTGGAGGCAAGGAATTTAACGCCAAAGGCAAATCGGTTATCAATCTTGGGTGGAAAGCCTTTGTTAAAACAGATGAAGGAGATAACAATCTGCCTAACCTCGGCGAAGGACAGTCGTTAATTACAAATTATATATCTGTTAAAGAGGGCAAAACAACTCCTCCGAAGCATTTTACAGAGGACACAATACTTTTCGCAATGGAAAATGCGGGTGCAAACGATATTCCCGATGAAGCCTTTTCGGGGTACCCCGCGCAAGCGGGCTTGCGTGGGGAAAAGGAGGAACAACAAAGCGGAGTGGCTACCCGCCAAACGGTGGGTGTAACGGAGCGGAGTTTGTTCCGACGCGGTTTAGGAACTCCGGCTACAAGGGCGGCTATCATTGAAAAGCTCGTTTCGGTGGGTTTTGTTACAAGAACAAAGGGACAGAAAAATGTAAATCTTATACCTGAAGGCATTGGTGCTTCTCTCATAACAATACTTCCGGAGGAATTACAGTCCCCACTATTGACGGCACAATGGGAACAGCAGTTGCTTTTGATTGAAAAGGGCGAAATAAACCCCGATGATTTTATGTCTGCGATTGAGAATATGGTGAATACTCTTGTCCGTGATTACAAGGTAATTGACGGAGCTGAGGTGTTATTCCCATCAGGGCGAGAAGTTGTCGGCAAATGTCCTCGCTGCGGCAGTAATGTTACAGAGAGCAAAAAAGGCTACTTCTGTGAAAAGAATAATTGCAGATTTGCTCTGTGGAAAGACAATCGCTTCTTAACCTCAAAGAGAGTGAGCTTGTCATCTAAAATGGCTGAAAAGCTGCTTAAAGACAGCAAAGCCTACGTCAGTGGGATTTATTCAGAAAAAACAGGTAAAAAGTACGATGCTTTTATCGTTATGACCGATGATGGGACAAAAACAACATTCGGTCTTGATTTTACGAAAGGAGGTACTTTAAATGGCTGATAACAAGAAAACAGAGGTAACTCAGCCTGCGGAGGAAAAGAAGACAAACAAGCAGCGGTTAAAGGATATTACCGACAGCATTGAAAACGGAATAAAAGAATTGTTTGAATCGGATAAGTATCAGCAGTATCTTCAGACTATGAGCCGTTTTCACCGCTACAGTGTAAATAACCAAATGCTTATTTATATGCAAAATCCTAATGCTACACTTGTTGCCGGCTTTAATAAATGGCATGACCAATTCGGGCGCAATGTGAAAAAGGGCGAAAAAGGCATTAAGATTATTGCCCCTACTCCCTACAAGAAAAAGATTGAGGAAACAAAGCTTGATCCCGATACCAAATTGCCTATTCTTGATGATAACGGTAATGAGGTTAAGGTTGAAAAGGAAATTCAAATCCCGATGTTCAGAGTTGTATCTGTATTCGATGTAAGTCAAACCGCCGGAAAACCCTTGCCGCAGCTTGCAAGCGATTTATCGGGTAATGTGCAGAATTATGATGCGTTTTTAGAAGCAATAAAGCGCAGCTCGTCCGTTCCCATAACCTTTGAGCCGATAAGCAATGCGGATGGGTATTTCTCTCTTGATGAGCAGAAAATCGTTATCCGCGATGGTATGAGTGAGGTTCAGACGGTATCGGCACTTTTACATGAGCTGGCACATTCCAAACTTCATAACAGAACAAAGGATGATAAGGTTCAGACTGATGAACAGGATGCAGATAAGCCCAAGCTCGACCGAAACACAGAAGAAGTTCAAGCAGAAAGTATCTCATTTGCGGTATGTGCGTATTACGGTATTAAAACCGAGGAAAACAGCTTTGGATATATTGCTTCGTGGAGCAATGGCAAGAAGCTGTCGGAGCTGAGAGAGTCTCTTGAAACAATTAACAAGACCTCAAACATAATGATTACCGACATAGACAAGCACTACGCAGAAATCAGAAAAGAACGAGGTCTTGACAATGAGCAGCTTGACCTAGACGAAGCAATGTTTGAAAACAGTATCAATTATTTGCATATACAGAAAACAGCTGATAATGCGTGGGATTATTCTGTTTACGATAAGGAAACATTGAAACTCGTTGATGGCGGTCAGATAGACAATCCCGATATGAAGCTCGAACAGGTAAAGGAGCAGATTATATCCGAGTATGAAGTTAAACTGCCATATGGTGAGCCAATGCCTGACAGTGAGAAAAACAGACTTCTTGACGATATTTCCGAAAAGGCATTATCACAAATGTCTGTGGATTTACCCGATCCCAACATCACATTAGCAGATATGAACGCATACGGATACAGCTATGAAAATATGTTGCCGCTTACAAAGGATGTGGCACAGAAGCTGTTTGATATGGACGCGGCAGTGTATATGCTCCACTATGATAATACCGAGTCAATGGTATTGGATACAAGTGAGATTGAAGCGTTTGACGGTATTTTCGGCATAGAAAAAGCAGATTGGGAAGCTGTTAAGGAAAATTATCTG
>JAEDNF010000287.1 GCA_016302655.1 Oscillospiraceae bacterium
AGAGATTCTGTTCCTCAGAGCATTTCAGGTTCTCACACATATCCTTATAAGCGCATCCGCCCGAGCCGCATCCGTCGCATTTATCGTTTTCGCTGCAAAGGCAGCAGGCAAGACCGCATCTTGCTATGCCCAGCTCCCGTTTCATAATACACCTCGATTTTTACAAACGCTAAAAGCTGACTTAGCTTTTTATTCCATAACCATCATATTTCTTCCGCATTCTTTCGCTTTATAAAGGCGCTTGTCTGCGGTAGTAAAGATTTCTTTTATTGAGCTGTCACGGTCGTAAACAGCGGCGCCAGCGCTGAAAGTAAGCTCGATGCCTTTTTCAGCCTGTGAAAATTCTGCGTAGCGTGAGCTTATCATACTCATCTTTGCTTTTATCTCGGGGATACTGTCGGTAGCAAAAAGTATCATAAATTCTTCGCCGCCGAATCGTGCAATAAGGTCGTTTTCTCCGATACTTTCCTTTGCAACGGTTGCAAACATCTTGAGTACCTTGTCGCCGAACACATGGCCGTAAGTATCGTTTACCGATTTGAAAAAGTCGAGGTCAACAAGGACTGCGTAGTGCTTTTCTTCTGTCATACCGGCAAGCTGTGCACTGAGGTACTGCATAAGATAGCGACGGTTTCTTATATCGGTGAGAGGATCGGTATTGACCGAGTGCAAAAGCTCTTCGCTCATACGGCTGAGCTCGGCAGTCTGCTTCTCGTAATTCATTACAACAAGCGCAATAGTAAACAATATCGAAAAGAAGGCGATCACAAGCGCAACAAGCGTCATGATAAATGTATCTCCGTTAGCTTTGTTAAGCTCGGGGAATAGATGCCTTATTATCAAAGCTGCAATATCAACTATAAAGATTATACTTGCGAAAATGACGCGGTGTTTTGGTTTTATGTATATCGCAACCGCTACTTCCGCTACCAGCATATAAACTATAGTGGTTTCACCGTAGGCTAAATACAATATCGGAAATTCGATCATACTTAGCACAATAAGAATCATTATGGTCGCTCTGTATGTGTGGCCGGTTATAACGCCGTATATAAATGCCAATATTACTATAAGCAGGCTTGCACCGCACACTGTTGTCTCGGATGTAAAGCCGAACATAAAGATATTTGCGATAAATCCGCCTGCATTTGAGATACAGCCGATCACTGCGAGAACTAAAAATAGTTTTGTTCGCAGGTCGGTATTCTCAAGCTTCGGTAAAAATTTCATTTTTCGGGCAGCCTCTTTCTTTTTTATGTTTAACGGTTATTGTGATGACGCCTTTCTATATCTGCCAGCAGTTCATCAATATCGTATTTCTTATCTTCGTCATCCTTGAAGACAAGTGATATATCGGGTTCGGCGCTTTCCGTCGAGCTTACCGACGAGTCAATGCCTTCGCTGTATTTCTTGCTCTCGATAGTTTTATCCGGTACGGAAGAATTAACGGGAGCGGTAGGATGTTTATCTTGCTCAGCATCGACAGAGGGAATCTGCGAGGTTCTGTCTGCCGCCATTTTTTGCTTTGCGGCGGCGGAAAAATCTGCTCTGTCCTTTACCTTTTCGGCAGAAGCGGATGCGGATTTTTTTGAAAGCAGGTGCTCTGTAAATTCATCCGTCTTATTATAGGTCTTTGATGAGGCGGGCTTTGACAGAACATTTTCTTGTACAGCCTCAGCGGCTTTTTTCTTTTCGGGAACCTTTTCACTGCTCTTAGGCAGAAATACCGGCGCTTCTTCCTGCAGCTTTATCGTTTCTACCGAAGGAACAGGGCGCTTGGAGATAATAAACTTTACTATTTCATAAGCAATCACCGCAAGACACGGCAGGATCGCCGCTGCCATAACTCCGAAAGGAGACTTGGCAAAGCCGATGACCGTACCCCAGAAATCACTGCAGTAGTTAACTCTTGCTACAAGCTGACTTTGCGATATCGTCACATTATCGCCCGTCTGTGATTCGATATCAAAGCTCATTACGCCCTCTTTCAGCGTTGATGAGTTCACCCTTGCGAGCTGTGTCTCGCCTTTATCGCCGATATATATAATAATCTCGCCGTTGTTTACTTCGTCGGGCCATACCTTCTGTGCAATTGCGGCAGTGCCTGACTTCAGCTGATAGAAATCGCCGCCGCTGACTATGTATACATTATATCCGAAGATATCGGGTGCTGAGCTGCCGCCGAATGAGAACACCATTGCCGTTACCGCAAAAAATACGGCAAGTACGATCAAAAGCAAAGCCGCCGCAAATCCGACCGCCTTCAGTACAGAAGCCTTTTTCAAAATTTCCTCTTTTCCGTCAAAATCTACTTGACAAAGCCTGAAAAATAGGCTATAATTATATAGTCGATTTCAGACCGATAATATTGAATATGCCTAAATATATTTTACCATATTTCAATGATATTTTCAAGTCAAAATCGATATATTCATACAAA
>JAEDNF010000288.1 GCA_016302655.1 Oscillospiraceae bacterium
GTAATTATCCCTGCTAAAGAGAAGCCTACACCTACTGCGATAAGGTTTGCTTCAAGCTTTGCTTCGGAAATTATGTCGCTTGCCTCAGAGTAGGCATAGGGAGTGATATAGCGCAGGAAATCTGCCTGTTCGCTTATGTTGGATACTATATTTATAAAGTATAAAGCGAGCGCAAGTCCAAGTCCTATACCAATACTTCCTCGCCTTATAAACGCAGAAATGCCGAAGCAGATACAAGCAATTTCAAGCTGCATTATAAGATAGGCAATATGCAGAAGAGCAAATTCTTTTATCTGCAACTCTTCACCTATTGCGGCGGCTGAAATAATGCTTACAGCAACTACCGCAATGTTAAGTACGATTATCTGAGTCATAACCGAGAGAAGCTTCTGAGTGATAACTGAAAAGCGGCTTACTGGATGAGTAAAAAGAAATTCTGCCGTATGATCTTTCTCTTCCTTTGCAAGAACGGATATTGCCGTAAGCGCTGCAAAAAAGCCTCCGCCCAGACCGAGAATATTGCCGCATTCTATTCCGTAAAAGCCCATAAGATCGCCGAAGCTCAGTTTATCCATACCGAAAGCGGCAGAAAATCCGCCCATATTTGCAAACATATCGCTGACATTGTCCATCTCGCCTTTCATTTCGGGAAACATCAGTATGCATACAAGCATCATAAACGCAATTGAAGCAGTCCATATTAACAGCGCCTTAAAGCCTTGTTTCAGCTCTTTTATGTATATTGTCATTTTTCTTCGTTTCCTTTCTCATAGTAGTGAATAAATATTTCTTCAAGGTCAGGCTCGGTAATTGTCATATCATATATCGGCAGGGAATTTGCAATGCCGAGAAGCTCCTTAATTCCGCCGTTATAAAGGAAGGATACGCTGTCGCCGTTTATCTGCGCCGACTTTGCACAAAGCTCTTGCGGAACCGATGTTATCCCGTGGAAAGTAACTCTTTTTGCGTTTGTTTTAGACAGATTTTCCACGCTGTCGATGGCGATAAGCCTGCCGCCTTTGATTATTGCGGCACGGGAGCAGTTTTTCTGAATCTCGGATAGCACATGAGAGGAAAGAAATATAGTAGCCCCGTTTTTGTTGCGCTCTGTCAGAATGTCGAAGAACTCCCTTTGCATAAGCGGGTCAAGTCCGCTTGTAGGTTCATCAAGGATGCATAACTCAGGGTTGTGCTGTAATGCGCATACTATCGAAACCTTTTTCCTGTTGCCCAAAGACAGCTCTTCTATGCGTTTTTCGGTGTCGAGAGCAAGCCTTTCACATAGCTTTTTCGCTTCATCAGCACAGTTTTTCTTGTGCATTTTTGCGGAAAGCAAGATGATATCCTTTACTTTCATTCCGCTGTAAAAGTTCGCCTCAGAGGGCATATATCCGATTGAGGATAAAATCTCAGTTTTATAGCGGTTTATGTCTTTTCCGAATATTTTTGCTTCTCCAGATGTGGGAAAAATGAGTCCGAGAAGCGATCTTATTGTCGTTGATTTACCTGCACCGTTAGGCCCGATAAAGCCGAAAAATTCGCCTTTTGAAACAGAAAGATCAAGCTCGATTATCCCCCTGCTTTTACCGTAGTATTTTGTCAGCTTATGAGTTTCAATAATATTCATACTGTCAGTCCTTTCTCAGATAGATTTTTTTCCAGAAGTCTATCATTTTTTCAAAGTCTTTCTCAACTTCATCGGCATTGAAGCTGCCGAGCTGTGATTTTTCCCACAGATAGCCCTCGGAGGCAAGGTACATATCGGTATACATCATCTTAAGGTCAATACCCTCTGCAAATTTTTCGGGATCGATTTTTAGAAACTTTGCGTTTGCGTCGAATGAAGCTATTCTGCCGATAATTTTCTGTATATCTTCACTGACTTCGGGATCGGTTTCATAGTATGCCTTAAGAGTGAATATTGTCAGGTCGGGATACTTTTTCATAAGTGCGACCTTTGCCTTTAAACCTCTTTGCATCATTTCAAAAATATCGTCTTCTCCAACGCCGCAGCCGAACTCGTAAAGGTATTTGTATGTTGTATTTGCCGCATTTTCTATCAGAAACAGATACAGTTCACGCTTGTTGCGAAAATAGTGGAACAGCAGAGATTTACTTATTCCTGCCTCTGCGGCAATTTCGCTTACAGGACTCTTTTTGTAGCTGTTGTGAGAAAAGACACGGTAGCCTGCATTTATTATTGCAAGGCGTTTTTCTTCCGGCAAAGAAAAGAATTTTTCGTTCATAATTTCCTCCTGACTGAATCGGTCAACGATATTATAATACCGTTGACCGTTTTTGAGAAGACCCTATTTTAAAAAAATAGCAGTAGTGCATGGCGATACTGCTTTAATATATATATCGGTAATTGTCAATAAGGCTTTTTCAGCAGAGTTTCTTTCAGCGAGCAGTATTTATCCGCCCAGCAGA
>JAEDNF010000289.1 GCA_016302655.1 Oscillospiraceae bacterium
TGGGGTTGAGGGGCGTCAGCCCCCAATAGGGACAAGGGGCGATAGCCCCTGAATTATTCCCCCTTCCCCTTGGGGGAAGGGGGTCAGGGGGTTAGGGGATAAAAAAAATAGCACTTCATCACATCAATCAATAGAATCTGCCAATGATATTGAATTAAAAAGAAAAAGGGATTGGTGGGTCGGGAGCAAAATACACCGTTTACACAAAATTTAAGCAATCTTTTAGCAAAATAAATAAACCTTATCCCCCGAATTTCTGCTTTATAAGAGCATTCACAGCATCACGCCCCGAATTTTCCGGGAAGCATATTATACATATTTTTGCTGCATTTTTGTAACTATTGACGAAAACTGTTGATATATGTTGCACTTTTTAGCGTAAAGTGCTATAATTTTATATGCATAAACAGTTCAGCACCGGTTTTAGATAAGCGGTGCGGAAAAGAGGCGTATATGAAATCAATAACCAAACGAATAACAGTTTTAACGGTAATACTGCTCGTGTTTTCACTGATGGTAGCGACTGCTGCCGCAGTATTTACCAACTATGCATCGACAAAATCACTCAGCACCAAGACTATGACCGACACGGCTGCCATTGCGGCTTCAAAGGTCGAGTGGGAGCTTAAAGCTATGCTGAATGTGGCTATACAGGCAGGCTGTGACTCAAAGCTGTCTTCGGTAGTCTTTATGAAGTCGCAGAAGCAGGCTATAATAGACCAGATGGTCGAGAACTTCGGCTTTGACAGGGGAACGGTCATAGACGCAAACGGAGACGCTACCAACGGCAACAATTATGCCGACAGAGAATATTTCAAGGCGGCTCTTGAGGGCAAGACAACGATAACCGAGCCTATTATCGGCAGAACTACCGGTACGCTCAGCGTTATAGTTGCGGCGCCGTTATGGGCAAACGGCGAATACGGCGGCGAGTCGGTAGGCTGTGTATACTTTGTACCCGACACCGAGTTTTTGAACGACCTTGTCCGTTCGATAAAGGTCAGCGAGAACAGCTCGGCATATATGCTTGACAAGAACGGCTACATAATAGCGGATATCAATACCGATGTAGTAAAGGGTAATTATAATGTTCAGCAGCTGGCAGAAGCCGATCCTTCTTATGCAAACCTTGCCGATACTCACACCGCTATGATGAACGGCGAAACGGGTTTTACCACCTGCTCTTATAACGGTGAGTCCAAGTATCTTGCGTACGCTCCCATAGGCGGCACAAACGGCTGGTCGTTAGCGGTAACGGCGAGTGCCAACGATTATCTTATCTACTGCTACAGAGGACTTATGGTTCTTCTTATAATATGTGTTGCGGCGGCTGTAAACGGCGGTATTTTCGCAATGCTGATAAGCCGTAAGATAGGAAAGCCGATACAGCTTTGCGCACAGCGTATAGAGAAGCTTGCCGAAGGCGACCTTACAAGCCCCGTACCCGAGGTTAAGTCGAAGGATGAAACTGCGCTTCTTGCCGAGTGTACGCAGAAGGTAGTAAGCGAACAGCAGGTGATGATAGGCGATATCGGCAATATACTTGGCAGTATGGCGCAGGGCGGATTTGATGTTGACAGCGCCGACGCCGAGAATATATACAAAGGCGACTACAAGGTACTTATCGAGTCTGTAAGAGAAATCAGGGAGAAGCTGAGCGACACGCTGAGCCGTATCAGCGAAGCAGGCGACCAGGTTGCGACCGGTTCGGAGCAGGTATCCGCAGGAGCTCAGTCGCTTGCACAGGGTGCGTCCGAGCAGGCGGCTTCCGTAGAAGAGCTTGCGGCAACGATACACAACATAAACGCACATATCATAGCGACTACCGACGACTGCAAGCAGGGAAGACAGCTTGTTGACGAAACGGCGGATTACATTGATGCGGCAAATGAGAAGATGCACAGTCTGACCGAAGCTATGAAGGATATCAACGAGGCTTCGGCTGAAATCAGCAAGATAATACAGACTATAGAGGATATTGCGTTCCAGACCAACATTCTCGCACTTAATGCGGCGGTTGAAGCGGCAAGAGTAGGCGAAGCAGGAAAGGGCTTTGCGGTTGTAGCCGATGAAGTCAGAAACCTTGCAGGAAAATCTGCCGACGCCGCACACGATACCACCGTACTTATCGAGCGTGCCGTAGCCGCAATTGAAAACGGCAATACGATAACAAGCGAAACTGCACAGGCGGTAGGCGAGGTTGAGTCGAGAGCCGGCGCAGTAAGCGATATTGTAAACAAGATAGCAGGTGCAAGCATAGAGCAGGCGGATATGGTAAAGCAGGTAAATATCGGCGTAGAGCAGATATCGAATGTAGTACAGACCAACTCCGCAACGGCTCAGCAGAGCGCCGCCGCTTCAGAAGAGCTCTCCGCCCAGTCCCAGACTCTCCAGAAGCTTGTCAGCCGCTTCACCTTCCCGA
>JAEDNF010000031.1 GCA_016302655.1 Oscillospiraceae bacterium
TAAACGACAGCTTCTTAATGCGTTTAGTATACTTTATATCTACTTTGGAATAAAGGACGGAAGTATAAAGGACTTCTACCCCACTACTTTTATCTTTGGTGCAAAATCTGCCCCGGGATATAAGAGAGCAAAGGCTATTATCAAATATATCAACGAAATAGGAAAACTGATAAACAATGACGAAGAAGTTAATAAGCTGATAAAGGTAGTCTTTGTTCAGAATTACAATGTTTCTTATGCAGAAAAGCTGGTTACTGCCGCCGATATCTCAGAACAGATTTCAACAGCAGGCACAGAAGCGTCAGGTACGGGAAATATGAAGTTTATGCTTAACGGTACGGTGACTCTCGGCACTTACGACGGCGCAAATGTTGAGATTGTCGAAGAAGCAGGAGAAGACAACAACTATATCTTCGGTGCAAGGGTTGAAGAATTAGAAGAGATAATGAAAGACTATGACCCCAGAGAGCTGATCGGCAAGAATCCGAAGATAAAGCGTGTGCTTGATACGCTGATCGACGGTACGGTAAGCGATGACGGCTCGGGAGATTTCAGAGAGCTTTATTTTGCACTGACCGACGGTGCAAGCTGGCATGTGCCCGATCATTATTATCTGCTTGGCGACCTTGAATCTTATGTAGAGGCAAAACTCAAAGCAAACTCGGATTATGCAAACCGCAGACTTGACTTTGCAAGAAAGTGCTGGGCTAATATGTGCTTCTCCGGTAAATTCAGCTCTGACAGAACAATAAGCGATTATGCCGAAGATATATGGAAGATTAAGCCCGTACAGCTTTAATGTAAACTGATATAGTAATAAACGCCGCAGATTTTCCTGCGGCGTTATTTGATCGCTTAATTGTCTATCTCGCTTGCTCCGGTAGTATATCCGTATTTCTCGGCACATACTTTTGCAAGCTCTATAAATAGCTTTTTTGTGCTGTTTAGTGCAAAGCGTAAATCTTCGGCGTCATAACGGGCAAAGCATCCGCTAAGCTCATTCGTGATTTTTTCATCAGCCCATTGCTCGAGCATTCTGCCGCAGTGCCAGGTGTCATAATCATTACCGTTTACTGCGTGCTCGTACATCTCAATAATCTGCAGTAGCTTACCTTTCAGATATCCGTTTATGCACATAATAGCAGTCCACAGTTCTCCCCTGTTGATCTTTTTCTCTGCCCATACGGTATGGAACAGAAAATCGTTGACGAGGTTAGCAAATTCAGATTCAAACATTGGAGTGTATGTCTTGTCATCAATTGTATTAATACCTCCGAGATAATCCGAAATACCGCTTCTGTCAAAGAAAAGCTTATATCCTCTGTTCATGATCTCGTCTACCATATGCAACGAAAGTGCTTTTTTCAAGTTTTCATCGGTCATTATTATCAAATCGGCGTCAAGCGAGCCTTCAAAAAGTAAGCGCCGTTCTTTTTCCCCTGCAATAGTATCCTCGACAAAGGAGTATATCGGCTTTCCTAATCTGTTTATCCATTCATTGTCATATAACAGCTTTTCGGGAGTGTCGCAGGAGATCACGATATCGATATCCGAATACTCATCGGCTTTACAAACATCCCTGCATTGCGAACCTATAAGTATCACAGACTTTATCTGCTCTTCTTCCTCGCATAAGGAAAGCAACCTTTTTTTAAATTCGCTGTAACGATCCATAATAAAACCTCCTTGAAAATAAAAGTCGCAGACATACATCTGCGGCTTAACTTAATTAAATCAGTATTGGAGCGGCTCAAGCTTGGTAAGATCATACGGCGTTTCCTGATAAACGCAGAAATTGAGCCAGTTCGAATACATAAGACTCGCATGACCTCTCCATGTAAAATTGGGAGTTAGTTTCGGATTATTATCAGGGAAATAGTTATACGGCATATCAATAGGCAGTCCCTTTTCAACATCACGCATATACTCGTCCTTAAGTGTGTTTCTGTCATACTCTGCGTGACCTGTTATAAATATCTGCCTGTTTGTGCGGTCGGCAATAATATATGCGCCTGCTATATCCGAATATGCAAGTAAAGCAAGGTTCGGGTTAGTTTCTATATCTTCCATTCTCACACCGGTATAGCGTGAATGAGGAACCATAAACACATCGTCAAATCCCTTTAAAAGCGGATGATTTATAGCATTTATCTTATGAGGGAAAATGCCGAACATCTTTTTATCAAGGACATATTTCTGGATACCGTAGTGATAATAAAGACCTGCAAAAGCCGCCCAGCATATATGAACCGTACTGAAAGCGTGAGATTTGCTCCATTCCATAATGTCACAAAGCTCTTTCCAGTAGTGAACAGAAGAAAAGTCAAGCAGCTCGACAGGAGCGCCGGTTATGATCAGAGCGTCAAAATACTGATCTTTGATTTCGTTGAAAGTAGTGTAGAAATTGATAAGATGCTCCTGGGAGATATTCTTCGGGTTATGTGTCTCAGTCTTTATAAGAGTGATATCTACCTGAAGCGGAGTGTTACTGAGCAGCCTTAACAGCTGTGTTTCGGTAACTATCTTGGTAGGCATAAGATTTACAATAGCGACCTTAAGCGGTCTTATATCCTGACGAGACGCCTTCTCATCGGACATAACGAAAATATTCTCATTTACAAGCGTACTGAACGCAGGCAAATTATTCGGGATATTTATAGGCATTATCAGTCATCCTCTTTATTGTGTCATAATATTTAATTATAACACAAAGATTACTTAAATGCAAGCGCAAATGACACTGTTCGACCAATTAGCGCTTCAATTTTTCAATCACATTAATAATTCCGGATAAATCGGCGCAGGAAGCGTATGCTTTTTCGGTTGTTTCTTTCGGAACATCGACAATATCCTTAATGTAAACAGTTCTTATTCCCGAAGAAATGCCTGCTTTTATTCCGTTATTGCTGTCTTCGACAACAAGACATTCTTCTTTAGGAAAACCGGTCAGCTTGGCTGCTTTCAGAAATATCTCGGGATCGGGTTTACCTTTTGTAATCTCATCACCGCCTACAATTCCGTCAAAATGCGAAATTATACCTGAAGCGGTAAGATTCTCAACAGCGCTGTCGTGATAGGTAGAAGTAGCGACATACATACCGATTCCTTCGGATTTAAGATAATCTGACAGCTCGAAGAACCCTTTTTTAACATCGATAGCGTTATTTCGTTTATAATCTGCGAAAAACTCTTTTCCGCACTTCCAGTATTCTTCAAACGGAAAATCATCGCCGAATTTATCAAGAAACAGCTTGACCATAGAATTGTAATTCAGCCCGATAGAAGCTATAGGCAGCGTCAAATCCATATCAAGATGGAATTTATCAATTACATACTGCCAGGCAAGAAGCCCGACCTTCTCGCTGTCAAGCAATGTACCGTCCATATCGAATATTACTGCTTTTATCATTTGTTTACCGCTACTATTGCACTGCATCCTTCAAGATGTACACTTTGAGACAAATCTATCTTATTACCGGTAAGAACATCGGTAAATTCTCCGCTGATACCGGGATTAAAGTCAAACGGTGCGTCATCAATATTCAGAAGCGTCACTACTGTTTCACCATCACCGTCACGCCTGAACGAGAATTGTCTGTTTGTCAGCTGTAGAGGCGTATAGTTACCGCAGGAAAGTGCCGGAGAAGATGCTCTTAATTTGCAAAGTGCTGATATCTCGCCTGTAAGATCGCATATTCCTACGCTTCTGAACTTATCTTCATTATATTCAACTCTCAGCGCATCATCACCGTGATGCTTGTCGCCCTCAATGCCGAATTCGCTTCCGTAGTATACTCCGGGGATACCGGGCATAGTGAACAGTAAGGGATATATCACAGGAAGAAGACGCTTATTATTCAGCATTGTGGCAATTCTTGAAACATCGTGGTTATCAACAAAAGTATACAGAAGTTTGCCTGTATAAAGACACCACTGCTCTTTTCCGAATTGTCTGTTCAGCGAATGAGCTATTTCGAACATATTTAAATCGTTGAAGCTGGAAAATAAGCCTTTGTAGCATTCATAATTTGTTACGCTGTCAAGCATCTCGGGATTCATCCAGCGGTTGTAGTCACCGTGAAGCGTTTCTCCCATCAGCCAGAAATCATTCTTAAGCCACTTGCAGTGTCCGTGAAGTTCCTTCAGGAAATTAAGATCAAGACAGTAAGCAACATCAAGACGAAGTCCGTCAATGTCAAATTCGTTCACCCAGCCGGTTATCACCTGCTTTAAATATTCCTTGACTGCGGGGTTATACAGATTCAGCTTTACAAGCTCGTAATGGCCTTCCCAGCCCTCATACCAAAATCCGTCATTATAGCAGGAATTGCCGTCGTTTATATGGAACCAATCACGGAATTGATTATTGCCGTTTCTTACTTCTTTGAACTTTGTGAAATCTCTTCCTACATGATTGAAAACACCGTCAAGTATAACTTTTATGCCGTTTTCGTGGAGCTTTTTGCAAAGTGCTGCAAAATCTTCATTAGTACCGAGCCTGCTGTCGATCTTTGTATAATCAACCGTATCATACCCGTGTGAAACAGACTGAAATACAGGACCGAAATAAATAGCGTTGAAACCCATCCCTTTTATATGTGGAATAGCGTCCTCTATCTTTTTTAATCTGTTTTCGGTATTCTCGGAATAATCATTATTCTTTGGACATCCGCAAAATCCGAGCGGATATATGTGATATACCGCATATTTTGAAAAATCGTTCATTTCTTTTCTCCCGTACAATTGTAAATCAATTTGCATCAATTGCATTTGACAGCTTAAGAGCCGCTTCAAAAACAGGCATATCTGTACAAAGTACAGTTACGCCGTGTTCAACAGCCTTTTTAAAAGCAAATTCGTCAAGTCTTACACCCTCGCAAAGAATAATGCAGGAACAGTCGCTGTGTACCGCAACGGCTATTGTATTGGCATTTCCGATAACTGTAAACCAGGCACATCCGACACTTGCTTTTACCATCGCCATACTAAGCAAATCGCAAGAATATGGCTTTGTAATCGTGCGCTCGGTATCCCGACCGACATTAATCACAGAAAACATATTACTGTCAATAATTTGCTTTACTATCACGCTATCAGCTCCGTTCATACAGAATATTCAAGAGTATATGCAATTAGCGCAAACTTTCTAATAATTATAACACAACTCAAGCTTTATGTAAAGCATAAAAATAAAGCGTAATTATGTAAAATAGACTCGATTTTCATACGATTTTCGTCATTTTATACCGATATTGCAATACCGATTAGTGCACATTTAACAAAGCAGAGCGCAAAATTTGGTTACTAATATCCAATGTAATCTGCCTTAAAAATATGGTATAATTAAATATCCCGTGAAATACAACGAATTGCGGGTTAAATCCAAGGAGGTTATATAATGGGTTCCAAAGAAAAAACAACAGTACCGTTCAACGGAACGCCCGAGCAGGAAAAAGCTCTGCGTGAAATGATCGGTCAGCACAAGGGCCAGCAGGGCGCACTTATGCCTGTGCTTCAGCAGGCTCAGGAGATTTACGGCTATCTTCCTATAGAAGTACAGACAATAATAGCCGAAGAAATGGACATTCCGCTTGAAAAGGTTTACGGCGTTTCCACTTTCTACTCGCAATTCTCTCTTTATCCCAAGGGTAAGTACAGAATATCAGTATGTCTCGGTACTGCCTGCTATGTTAAGGGCTCGGGTGATATATTCGCCAAGCTCTCAGAAAAACTCGGAATTTCCGATGGTAAATGCACACAGGACGGTGTCTTCTCACTTGACGCATGCCGTTGCATAGGCGCTTGCGGACTTGCACCCGTAATGACGGTTAATGATGATGTTTACGGAAAACTGACCGTTGATCAGATCGACGGTATTCTTGCTAAATATGCCGAATAATGTTTTCTGAGATCTCGCTCAACATTCTGGATATAGTACAGAATTCAGTCAGCGCACGGGCTTCTTTAATAGAAATAACCGTCAATATCAGTAACGCAGAAGATTCGCTGACAGCCGTCATTAAAGATAACGGCTGTGGTATGACCGAAAGCGAATTAACGAAAGTCGTTGACCCGTTCTATACAACCGGAAATAATAAGAGCGTCGGACTCGGATTGCCTTTTTTCAAAATGGCTGCTAAACTTAGCGGCGGAAGATTTGAGATAAATTCCGAAAAAGGAAAAGGCACAGAAGTTAAGGCTGTTTTCGTACTGTCAAGCATTGACAGAATGCCGCTCGGTGATATGACCGAAACGATTATGTCGGTCATTATAGCTAACCGCAATACAGATATTGTCTACTCATATACGGTCGATGAAAAGGGATTTGTATTTGATACAAGGCAAATCAGACAGATTTTTGGGGATATTCCGTGCGACACACTTGAGGTAAATGAATTTATTCAGTCATTTCTTAACGAAAATACAGCCGAAATAAACAGCGGCGCAAATTACTGAAGACCACGAAAGGATATTAAGATATGAAATCTCTCGAAGAATTAACTGCTATCCGCGACAAGATGCAGGCAATAGTTAATCTCAGAATTGAAGATTCTAACTGCACTAAGATTGTTGTCGGAATGGCTACCTGCGGAATTGCAGCAGGCGCAAGACCTGTACTGAAGGCACTTTCCGATGGTGTACAGGAAAAAGGTATCAAAGACGTTATGGTTATACAGGAAGGCTGTGTAGGTCTTTGCAAGTACGAGCCTATCGTTGAGGTAGTTGCTCCCGGCAAAGAAAAGGTAACCTATGTCAATATGACAGCAGAAAAGGCTGCTGAAGTAATCGAGCAGCATATTATCGGCGGCAACGTTGTAACGAAGTACACAATAAACTCCGCTATGTAATCTGAAAGGAAATTAATATATGTATCGTTCACAAGTATTGATATGCGGTGGTACCGGATGTACTTCTTCAGGCAGTGAAAAGATAGCTAAGAAGCTGCAGGAAGAAATCGAAGCAAACGGTCTTGCCGATGAAGTTATGGTAGTTCGTACAGGCTGCTTCGGTCTGTGCGCTCTTGGTCCCATTATGATAGTTTATCCCGAGGGTACATTCTACTCAATGGTAAAGGAAGAAGATATCCCCGAGATAGTTTCCGAGCATCTGCTCAAGGGCCGTGTTGTTACACGCCTTGTATATGATGAAACAATCGGCGAAAACGAAATCAAATCTCTTAAGGAAACCAATTTCTATAAGAAACAGCACAGAATCGCACTCAGAAACTGCGGTGTAATCAATCCCGAAAATATTGAAGAATATATCGGCAGAGACGGTTATCAGGCACTCGGCAAGGTTCTTAAAGAAATGACCCCCGATGATGTTATACAGACGATCCTCGACTCCGGACTCAGAGGCAGAGGCGGCGGCGGATTCCCCACAGGTAAGAAGTGGCAGCTTGCAAGAAACCTTGTTAAAGACGCAGATCAGAAATATGTCTGCTGTAATGCCGACGAAGGCGACCCCGGCGCATTCATGGATCGTTCCGTACTTGAAGGCGATCCTCATGTTGTAATCGAAGCTATGGCTATTGCAGGTTATGCAATCGGTGCAACACAGGGTTATATCTACATAAGAGCCGAATATCCTATCGCAGTTCAGCGTTTACAGATAGCTATCAACCAGGCAAGAGAATACGGTATGCTCGGTAAAGACATCTTCGGAAGCGGATTTGACTTTGACCTTGATATCAGACTCGGCGCAGGTGCATTTGTATGTGGCGAAGAAACAGCTCTGATGACTTCTATCGAAGGTAACAGAGGCGAACCCAGACCTCGTCCTCCCTTCCCTGCAGAAAGCGGTCTTTTCAAGAAGCCTACGATCCTCAACAATGTTGAGACATACGCTAATATTCCTCAGATTATACTCAACGGTGCAGATTGGTTTGCATCAATGGGTACAGAAAAGTCAAAGGGTACAAAGGTATTTGCTCTCGGCGGTAAGATTCACAACACAGGTCTTGTTGAAGTTCCTATGGGTACTACACTGCGTGAAGTTATTTACGAAATCGGCGGCGGTATTCCCAACGGTAAGGCTTTCAAGGCTGCTCAGACCGGCGGTCCTTCAGGCGGATGTATCCCTGCAGAGCATCTTGACATTCCGATAGACTACGATAACCTTATTGCAATCGGTTCAATGATGGGTTCAGGCGGACTTATCGTAATGGACGAAGACAACTGTATGGTTGATATCGCTAAATTCTTCCTTCAGTTCACGGTTGATGAATCCTGCGGTAAGTGTACTCCCTGCCGTATCGGTACAAAGCGTCTTTACGAAATGCTTGAAAAGATCACTTCAGGCAACGCTACTATGGAAGACCTCGACAAGATGGAACAGCTGTGCTACTACATCAAGAACAACTCTCTGTGCGGTCTCGGTCAGACAGCTCCCAACCCCGTACTTTCTACTCTGCGTTACTTCAAGGATGAGTATATTGCTCATGTTCAGGACAAGAAGTGTCCCGCAGGCGTTTGTCAGGATCTTCTTACATACAAGATCATCGACCTCAAATGTAAAGGATGTACAGCTTGTGCAAGAGGATGTCCTGTCGGTGCAATTTCCGGTACAGTTAAACAGCCTCACACTATCGACACAACAAAGTGCATCAAGTGCGGTGCTTGTATGGCTAAGTGTAAGTTTGGCGCTATTATTAAGGAATGATCCTGTTCGACGGATCACTGAAAGGAAATATTATTACTATGGTTAATATTAAGATTAACGGCATAGAGTACTCGGTTGAAGAAGGTACAACTATCCTTGAAGCTTGTCGTCAGAACGGCATTAAAATACCTACTCTTTGCTGGTTAAAGGACATTAACGCTATCGGTGCTTGCCGTATATGCGTAGTTGAAATGACAGGCGCAAGAAGCCTTGTTGCATCATGCGTTTATCCCTTATCCAAGTTTGATGAGGGCAAGAACATTCTTACTCACTCCCCTGCTGTATTAAAGAGCAGAAAGATGACTTTACAGCTCCTTCTGTCCAATCACAATATGGACTGCCTTGCCTGCCCCAGAAGCGGACTGTGCGAGCTTCAGGAACTCTGTAAGGAACTCGGCGTAGACGATTCTACATATTTTGAAGGCGAAAAGAACGAATATGATATCGACGACAGCTCAAAGCATATGTACCGTGACAACAACAAGTGCATTCACTGCCGTCGTTGTATCGCAGCTTGCGAAAAGCTCCAGGGCATCGGCGTTATCGGTGCTAACAACAGAGGTTTCAAGACAAACATAGACTGTGCATTCGGTCTTGACCTTGCTGAGACAGCATGTGTTTCCTGCGGTCAGTGTATTGTAGCTTGTCCTACAGGCGCACTTTCCGAAAAGGATGATACAGACAAGGTATGGGAAGCTCTTGCAGATCCCGAAAAGGTTGTTGTTGTTCAGACTGCTCCCGCAGTAAGAGCATCTCTCGGTGAAGCATTCGGCTATCCTATGGGTACTCCCGTTGAGGGAAAGATGGTTGCTGCTCTTCGCAGACTCGGCTTCAACGCTGTATTTGATACTAATTTCGGTGCAGACCTTACCATTATGGAAGAATCAAACGAGTTCATTGAGAGAGTTACAAACGGCGGCGTTCTGCCTATGATAACCTCCTGCTCACCCGGTTGGATAAGATTCTGCGAGGCATATTTCCCCGAGTTTATTCCTAACCTTTCTTCGTGCAAGTCACCTCAGCAGATGAACGGTGCTATAACAAAGACATACTGGGCAAAGAAGATGGGCATCGATCCCAAGAACATCGTAAGCGTATCTGTTATGCCCTGCACTGCCAAGAAGTTTGAAATAGGCAGAGAAGATCAGTCTGCAGCAGGCGTTCCCGATCTTGATATCTCCATCACAACAAGAGAACTTGTTAAGATGATAAACCGTGCAGGTTTACGCTTCAGAGATCTTCCTGATGAAGTAGCTGATTCTCCTCTCGGAAACGGTACAGGCGCTGCTGTTATCTTCGGTGCAACAGGCGGTGTTATGGAAGCTGCTCTTCGTACAGCTGTATGGAAGCTCACAGGCGAATCTGCTGACAGCCCTGTAGAGTTCAAGGAAGTAAGAGGCGTTGAAGGCATAAAGATGGCTGAATACAAGGTTGGCGATCTTACTGTTAAAGTAGCTGTTGTATCCGGTCTCGCAAACGCCAAGAAGTTCCTTACACAGGTTAAGAACGGCGAAGTTGAATGCCACTTCATTGAAATTATGGCTTGTCCCGGCGGCTGTGTAAACGGCGGCGGTCAGGTTATCCAGCCTGCCGATGTCCGCAACTTCACAGACATCCGTGCAGAGCGTGCTAAGGCTCTTTACAGCCTTGACGACGCAAACAAGCTTAGAAAGTCTCATGAAAGCCCCGATATCAAGGAAGTATACGAAAACTTCTTAGGTCAGCCCGGCAGTCATATTGCTCATGAAGTTCTTCACACTTCATACAAGGCAAGCAAGTTAAGCAAGTAACGCCCATTATATAACGAGCCGCCCCGTGAAAATCACGGGGCGGCTTATTATACAAATGTTTTTTGATTGAAGAGATTAAATTATTTTCCTAAAAGACTTAAAGCAAAAATAACACCTTCACATAGTCCAATTACTGTTAGCACAGTAAAAAAAATCAGAATATTTTTAATTGTTTTCGTGTTTTCAGTTTTAATTATTTCAAGCTGAAGTTTAATATCTTCATCGCTCATATTTTGAGTGTCAACTGCCATCCAATTATAACAAGGATACTGACTCTCATCAGATTTTTTGTAAAATTTAATAGAACGATTATCATTATCTTTTGATAATTCAATGAAATCATCT
>JAEDNF010000032.1 GCA_016302655.1 Oscillospiraceae bacterium
CAAAATTACCCGAATTCAGCGTTTCAGTTGAAGGGTACGAGGTTACCAATATAAGAGCAGACGGTATTATTTTCAGTACGCCGTCAGGTTCAACGGCATACTCTCTGTCTGCAGGAGGACCGATAATTTTCCCCGAGGCGAAATGCATTGAGTTTACTCCGTTGTGCGCTCATTCGCTTTTCGGAAGACCTATGATTTTTTCTTCTGACCAGGAGCTGACCGTAAGCTTTACAGCTTATGAGAACAGCGGCGTTTCTATCAGCATTGACGGAAACGATGATATGGATTTTTATGAAGGTGAAACGATAAGGATAAGAAAATCCGAACAACAGCTTTCGCTTATCGACATTAACGGAAGCAGTTTTTATAAGGCAGTACACAATAAGCTTATGCGTCCGCTTAAATAAACGGCGGCGAGAGGTGTCATAATGAAAAAGAAAAGACAGGCGGAGATACTGCGTATCATATCCACAAATGAGGTTGAAACTCAGGAAATGCTGCTTTCGCTGTTGCGTGAGCGAGGATATGAGGTCACTCAGGCTACGGTTTCCCGTGATATAAACGAGCTGAATATAGAAAAAACCGTATCTGCAAACGGCGTTAATTGCTATGCCAAAGCAGAAAAGGTTCACACTGTAAGATTTCATAATATTATTTCCGAAGCGGTTGTCAGCATAGATTTTGCTATGAATATAGTTTCTATAAAATGCCACAGTGGTCTTGCAAATGCGGCTTGCGCAGGTCTTGATATGATGAATCTGTCCTATGTAGTCGGCACTATAGCAGGTGACGATACTATTTTTGTCCTAACAAGGACAGAAAGCGACGCAAGAATGCTTGCACGCCATCTTAAAGAAATGCTTTAAAAAAGGAGGTCGGCGTTTTGCTTAAGGAATTGTCAATTGAGAATCTGGCGGTCATTGAAAAGGCGTCGATTGCCTTTGATGATAAGCTGAATGTTTTTACCGGTGAGACCGGTGCAGGTAAGAGTATACTTATCGGCGGAATAAATGCTCTGCTCGGAGCAAGAGTCAGCAAGGATATTGTACGCTCGGGTGCTGAAAAAGCGGTTGTTACCGGACTGTTTGATAACATTCCGCCATCTGTCGAAAAAAAGCTCGAAGAAAACGGATTTGAAAAAGCCGATGAACTCCTTTTACAGCGAGATATCCATGCCGACGGAAAAAGTACGGCAAGGATAAACGGCAGAGCTACTACAGCGGCGATACTTCGTGATATAGCCGGAGAGCTTATTGATATTCACGGTCAGCACGATAACCGTCTTATAATGGACAGCGATAATCAACGGACGCTCCTTGATAACTATGCAGACAATGCGGACTTGCTTTCACAGTACGGTACGGCTTTCAAAGAATTTTCCTCTTTGTCGAGGAGAATCAAGGAGGTTTCTAAGAAGAGTGCCGAATCGGCTGAAAAAGCCGACCTGCTGAGAGAACGGCTTGAAGAACTTGACAGATACAATTTTTCTTCGGATGAAGAGTCAGTTTTAAAGCAGAAGATAGAAGAGCTTCGCAATATCGAATATATAAGCGAGAATCTTTACTCTGCTAATGCCGCTATTTCGGGAGATGATGAGATAGAGGGCGCTTACGGTCTGCTTGAACGCACCCGTGACTATGTGTCTTCGCTTACAGGTACTATCCCTGAGCTTGACAGCCTCACAGAAAGAATATCGGATATACTCGTTAATCTTGAGGATATCCGTGAGGAGATTGCAGGGCGAATCCCCGATGATGATGAAGACACAGCGAGACTTCTCGGAATGTATGAAGAACGGCTAAGCGTGATTCTTCGCCTTAAGCGTAAATATTCCGCCGATCTCCCCGATATTCTTGATAAAGCAGAGCAATGGCGTGCAGAGCTTTATGAGATTGAAAACGGCGATGATATGATAGAAGAGCTTACCGAGAAGAAAAAAGAGGCAGGAGAGAAGGTAAAACAGCTTGCCGCTTTGCTTACCGACAGCCGCAGAAAAGCCGCAGATGAACTGGCTTTGAAAATCTCGGAAGAGACAAGCTTTCTTGATATGCCTGACATTCGTCTTATTTTCGATATAACACAGGACAAGGTTACATTAAGCGGAATGGACAAGGTTGAGATGCTGATTTCCGTTAACAAGGGCGAAGACCTTAAGCCGCTGAGCAGAGTAGCGTCGGGCGGTGAGCTGTCAAGAATCATGCTTGCAATAAAGAATGTACTTGCCGATGCAGATGAAGTACATACTATGATTTTCGATGAGATAGATACAGGTATAAGCGGCAGGGCAGCGGCTAAAGTAGGCATTAAGCTGAGTGAGGCCGCAAGAAACCGACAGATACTCTGTGTAACGCATCTTGCACAGATAGCCGCCGCAGCGGATACGCAACTTTTGATAAAAAAGACAAGTGATGATAAACGCACATACACGGCTATAACAAAACTTGACTTTGAAGGTAGAAAACACGAAATAGCACGAATAATTTCCGGCGATGAAAATGATGCTATTTCGCTTGAAAACGCCGAAAAGCTTTTGCTAAGGGATATTAAGTAAATTTAGATATTGCTGTAAATGCACCTCACAAATTTGTGGCGGTGCATTTTTTTATGCCCTTGTTACGACAAGTTTTTTCCGTTATTGCTTGTATAATAAGCGAGGGGCATAAAAATGGTTATTTATATTGATGTTCTGATTCTTATAAATCTTTATGTTACATATTTCGAGATATCTGCTGTTTGTTTGCTTACTCACAGGCGAGTGAACACTATCAGAGTGATCATCGGTTCTGCTATCGGGGCGGCGGCGTCGCTGACTATTTTTATTCCGCAGGATATGACCTTGCTTCTGACTGTAATTAAGCTTGCATTGTGCTTTGTAATCACATTTGCGGTGTTCGGAAAAAGTAAAGCTTCGGATTTTTTAAGAGCGTTGTTGTTCCTGCTGTTAGTTAATTTTGTTTTTTCGGGACTTATGCTTTGTATATGGCTGTTTGCGGCTCCGATGAATATGCTGTTTATAAACGGAACTGTATATTTCGGTATAGATATTTTAACTGTCCTTGTTTGTACGGCGGTATCATATCTTTTGCTGAGATTAATTCGATTGATTCTTGATAAGAACGGCAGATGCGACAGAAAATATACCGTTGTTATCTCAAATCTCGGCAAAATGTGCCGTCTATGCGCACTTGCAGACAGCGGAAACGGAATGGTTGACTGTTTCAGCGGACTTCCCGTGATTATTTGCAGAAAAGAAAACTGTGCAGATATTTCTCCGCCGTCGGTAAATACGATATATGAAACTAAAGACCTGTCGGATATTTCGCCGTGTGACTTGAAGGGATTGCGTATTCTTCCGTTTTCTACGGTAGGTAAAAGCGGAATGGCGTGTACCTTCAGAGCCGACAGTATTTCTATTATCGACGAACAAAGCGGTAAGGAATACAATGTGAACGCTCTTATAGGAATTGTTATCGGCGGCAATCAGGAGTATGAAGCAGTTTTCAATCCTAAGATTTTAGTGTGAGGTAATTTATGTTAAGTATGATTAATATGATAAATAAGCTTTTGACAAAATTACGCTGTGGATGTATTACATCAGGCGAAGTCGATTATATTAACGGAGCCGATAAGCTTCCGCCGCCTCTGTCAAAGGAAGAAGAAGCAAAGACGCTTCTTATGCTTGACAGCGATTTTGAAAAAGCAAGGGAGACTCTTATAGTACATAATCTCAGACTTGTTGTGTACATTGCAAAAAAATTTGAAACTACCGGAATAGGTATAGAAGACCTTATTTCCATCGGCACTATCGGGCTAATTAAAGCTGTCAACACCTTCAGCATAGAAAAGAACATAAAGCTCGCCACATATGCGTCAAGATGTATCGAAAATGAGATACTGATGTATCTTAGAAAAACTAATCAGCAGAAATATGAAGTGTCTATAGATGAGCCGCTGAATGTGGACTGGGACGGAAATGAACTATTACTCTCCGATGTACTGGGTACCGATGATGATGTAGTCAGCGTCGATATTGAAACAGAAGCAGAAAAGCGGATGCTGCTTGAGGCGGTCGAAAAGCTTGATGAAAGAGAAAAGCTGATAATGGAGCTTAGATTCGGGCTTAATAATCGCCCCGAAAAAACACAAAAGGAGGTCGCCGATATGATCGGGATCTCCCAGAGTTATATATCACGCCTTGAAAAACGCATTATCAAGCGGCTTAAGAATGAAATGGAAAAGCTATGCACCTAAATTCTTTCGGTGTATCTGCCAAGCACAGCCATAGCACACTTGATTCCGTCCATTGCGGCGGTAGTGATTCCGCCAGCGTATCCTGCGCCTTCTCCGCAAGGATATAAGCCTTTTACGCTTACCGAGTTCAGCGTTTCATCCCTGATGATTCTTACAGGCGAAGAGCTTCTTGTTTCGGGGCCTGTAAGAACTGCATCCTTGTCTTTAAAACAACTGATTTTCTTTGCAAATTCGGGCAGAGCTTCTCTAAGCGCACTGCATACATAGTCCGGCAGATATTCGTCGGGAAGAACAAGAGAAGTCCCGATAGGATAAGAAGGGATGACTTTGCCGAATTTTCCCGTAATTTTTTTGTCAAGAAAGTCGCCTACGGTAACAGACGGTGCTTTATAACCGCCGCCTGCCGCAATATAGGCGGCTTTTTCAATTTGTCTTTGTAATTCTATTCCGTCAAAAATACTGTCGCCGAGGTCATCGGGCGTGACACTTACAAGAACTGCGCTGTTTGCGTTTTCTTTATCTCTTGCATAGTAGCTCATACCGTTAGTAACAACAGTATCTTTTTCGGATGATGATGCGGTAATCACTCCGCCGGGACACATACAAAAAGTATATACGCCTCTGCCGTCTTTACAATGCATTGAGAGCTTATAGTCAGCCGCAGGCAGAGCAGGATTGTCGCACATTTCTCCGAACATACAGCGATTAAGCTCTTCCTGCTTATGTTCTATGCGTACTCCTACAGAAAAGCTCTTTTGCTGCATAGCTATATCTTTGTCGGCAAGCATATAAAAGACATCTCTTGCGCTGTGGCCAACAGCGAGGATGATATTATCGGTAGATATTATGTGCTGTTGTCCGTCTTTTTCGTAAATTGCCGCTTTCACACGATTGTTTTCACATTCAAAACCTGTGAATTTAGCCCCGAATATGACAGTTCCGCCAAGAGAAATGATATCTTCTCTGATATTCTTTACGGTATCGGATAGTCTGTCTGTACCGATATGAGGCTTTGACTCGTACATAATTTCAGGAGGAGCGCCGTGACGGACAAATTCTTCAAATACTATCCTTGAAAGAGGATCGTTTACACCTGTGTTCAGTTTTCCGTCTGAAAAAGTACCTGCACCGCCTTCGCCGAACTGAACATTGCACTCTGTATCAAGTTTACCGTTTTCCCAGAACTGTCTTACTTTTTCTTTACGGCTGTCAACATCAAGCCCTCTTTCAAGAACGATCGGCTTAACTCCGCATTGTGCGAGATACAGCGCCGCAAACATTCCTGCAGGGCCTGTACCTACAACGACAGGTGGCTTTGAAAGCGTAGCTTTTTTAGGAAGTGTATATTCTTTATGCTCATATAATGAAATGTTTTTTATCATTCTGTTCTTTTTCATTACGGCATTGTCATCGTTTGTCACAAAAGCGACAGTCAGTACAAAGTGGATGTTATCCTTATGCCTTGCATCAAGCGACTTTTTAAGCAGGATAATGTCCTTTTCGCAAAGGCGTGGCAGCTTCAGTTTTTTTGATATATATGCCGTTAATTCATCAGAAGTGTATTCAAGCGGCATATTTATATTGCTTAGTTTTATCATTTTCTCTCCGTTAGTGAAACAGCGGCATTTTTTCCGGCGGTATATCCGCTTTTCCATGCCCAGTCAAGATTGTATCCGCCGCATTTTCCCTGAATATTAAGTATTTCTCCGCAAAGATACATTCCGTGTGCTTTAGTTGACTCAAAGCTATCTGTTACCTCATCCGCAGGAATACCTCCGCATGTGACTTGAGCAAGGCTCCAGTCGGAAACGGCTTTTATAGGGAATCGCCAGTCTTTAGCCTTGCTTGTAATTGCTGAAATTTCTTTGTCTTTAATATCTTTGCACAGCGTAGTAAGCGGTATCCCTGCATGTTTTAATATAGCCTGACCTATACGCTTGTGATAGAGTCCTGTCAGAAGCTCGTCACAGGTAAGATCGCTTCGTATCTTTGATGTGCTTTTGATAAGCGAGAATAATTCGCTGTCGGTGATATCGGGAGCTGTATCAAGCGATATTTCTCCGCTTCCTATATATTCACAGGCTTTTGCGCTGATATTAAAGATACATATTCCCGATAATGCACCATCGGTAAACTGAACTTCGCCGGCTTCACTGCATACAGTCCGACCTTGAGAAATAAGCGAAACTACAGCAGGAGTCCTCAGTCCTTTTACAGCTTTTACAAGCTCTGTCTGAGTTCTTATCGGTGCTAAAGCGGGATATAGCTTTGTTATACTGTGACCGAGCTTTTTGCAAAGCGTATATCCGTCACCGCTGCTTCCGAGCGAAGGTGCGGCACAACCGCCTGCAGCCATAATTATTTTCTTTGCAATAATTTCTGAATCATCACAGACGATTCTAAAACCGCCGTTAGTTTTTAATATATCATTGACCGTTGTATCGCAGATAACTTCTGCACCGCCTGCTTGCACGGAAAAACGCAAAGCGTCAAGTACAGAGGTAGCCGACATTGAATAAGGATATATTCTGCCGCTGTCATCTTTTCTGCATAATAACCCGATCGAAGAAAAGAACTCGGTAATATTATCAGCTTCTTTTGCGATGTATGACAAAAGCTGTGTATCGCCGCTGTAATCATTTTCACTTATTGTTGTATTTGAAAGATTGCATCTACCGTTCCCGGTTGAAAGAATCTTTTTGCCAACTCTTGGCATCTTTTCGATAAGCGTGACTTTCTTTGCCCCGTATCGCACCGCTGCAATAGCGGCGACAAGTCCTGACGCTCCTGCACCGATAACTGCAATATCGGTAAAAAATTTTTCCATTGCTACTCCATTCAAAGTTGTTAAATTTAATAATCCGTTTATAATCAAAGTATACCATAATAGCAGATAAATCGCAATAGTACATTTTAGGAGGAACTAAAAATGGACAATAAAGATAAAATTGCTAAACTGATAGTTGCTCTCGGTAAGTTTTCATCACAGCCAAGAGAATTTAAACTGATAGACGGACTTAATGCGAGCGAAAGCGGAGTATTCAGAGCAATGACTCAGATTGTTGCAGAAAAACCCGGAACGGAATTGTTCGGACTGAGCGAGCTTAACAGCTACCTCAACTTTACAAGACCTAATCTTTCTCAGACAATAAATAAGCTTGAAGATAAAGGGTATGTAGAAAGAGTAGTGCTTAAGGACGACAGACGGGTAACATATATAAGGCTTACCGAAAACGGTCTCAAAACCGTTACCGATGGATTTAATGAAGTTTTTTCAAGGCTTGAAAAGATTTCAAAGATTCTTGGCGAAGAGGATACAGAAAAGCTAATTGATTTAGTTCTGCGTTTCTGCGATGCTTTTGAAAAATCCCGTGAAATGACGGAATAGTAGCGTGTAAACAAACAATAATCCGCAATTTTGCATAATTTGAAAGCAAAACTTGCAGATTTAGTGCAATTAGCTGTTGACTTTTTCTCAAAAAAGCGTATAATTAATAATAGCAAAGGTGCAGAAACATTGTATTTCTGTGCCTTTTTCTTATTTTACAACGGAGGTTGATATCTGTGGATAAGAAAGAGTTTAAAGAAAGACTTGCGGAAAACGAATATGAAAATATAAATGTTCTGCAGCTTTTCGGTTTGCAGGACGATGTATATGTCGGCGGAAGTATTGAGATTTATCACAAACCCTGCGGTCATACCGACTGCGTAAATTTCAGACAAGGAATATACGAGAATACGGTTGTTGACTGTATCAACGACTATTGTTCGGAATGTCGCAGAAAGATGAACAATACCGTAGAATTTGTAAAAGACTATATAGAGTGGTTATATGTTGATGTAACAAACGATGCACACGGCAGAATAAGCATTATAAAAGAAGGAGATTACAGAGAGTTTTTCAAGAGCGATATCAATCTTGAAAAGTTTGCAAAGCTTCACTATTCATCTTCACCCTCAGCACTTATGAAAGCCATAGATGAATATATTGTCAATGAGTCAAAGGCGTGCGAATCTCAGGGTAAGCGCACCGTTAAGATAGACAGCATAAAAAACAGAATGACGCATTTCAGAAACAAGAGCGGTATAACACGAAAAGAGCTTGCCGACAGGAGCAAAATCGCTTTCAAAACAATAGAAAACTATGAACTCGGCAGAACTAAGCTGACTTCCGTATCGGTTGAAAATGCATTCCGTATTTCAGAAGTGCTCGGAATCCGTCCCGAATATCTGATATAACTTGTTTCTTGACATCGGCTGTTAAATAGAATATACTTAACATATTGAAAACTTCGGAGGCGATGATTTGTTACAGGATGTTGTTTCGGTTCAACTGCCAATTAATGAACGGATCAGTATAAAGAAAAACCATTTCGAGCCGTATTCTCTGACAGGGGACGAAAAGAGGATATGTATAGTTACGGGTATTCACGGTGATGAGCTTGAAGGTCAGTATGTCTGTTATGAGCTGATACGCAGGCTGAGCGAGAACTGCCATCTCCTTAAAGGTATTGTTGATGTTTACCCCTCTATGAATCCTCTCGGTATGGATTCGATAAAGCGTGAAATGCCTATATTTGACCTTGATATGAATATGATATTTCCCGGCTCCGAGACCGGAGCTGTTGCAGAGCATATTGCGGCTGCTATTATGAACGATATAAAAGGTGCGGATATATGTATTGATCTTCACGCAAGCAATATTTTTTTAAGAGAGATTCCTCAGGTTCGTATATCGGAAGAAACGGCTCCTGTGCTTCTTCCTTATGCAAAGATGCTGAATGTTGACTTTATCTGGGTACATTCAAGCGTAACGGTTATGGAGGCAACTCTGTCTCACAGCCTCAATAAAGCAGGCACACCGACTCTCGTAGCCGAAATGGGAGCAGGAATGAGGATTACAAAGTCATACGGCGACCAGCTCCTTGACGGCATTTTCAACCTGATGTCAAAAATGGGTATATGGGCCGGCGAAGTCAAAAAAGTATCTCATCCTATAGTTTCAACCGACGGAAATGTATCTATTGTCTATTCCGATGCCTCAGGTATATATATCCCTGCAATAAAGCACTGGGCAGGTATTACAAAGGGCGACCATATCGGCGATATTCTTAATCCTCTTACCGGTACGGTAGAACAGCAGATATTAGCTCCCTGCAGCGGTATTGTATTTACTCTCCGCGAATACCCCGTTGTTTATGAAGGCTCGTTGCTTGTAAGAATATTAGGAGGATGCTGAAATGACCGTAGAAAATATATTCGGACTTAAATCGACCTACCGTGATGATTTTCAGATAAGCGGTTATCGTTTCGGCAAAGGTGAAAAGACCTGCTGTATAGTAGGCGCTATGAGAGGAAACGAAGTACAGCAGCTGTATGTATGCTCTCAGATAATAAAGGCGCTCAGCGCAATCGAAAAAAAGGGTGATATCGCTCACGGAAAGCAGATACTTGTAATACCGTCGCTTAATCCTTTTTCAATGAATATTCAGAGAAGATTCTGGTCGGTCGATAATACCGATCTTAACCGTATGTTCCCGGGTAATGCCGAAGGCAAAACCACTCAGCGTATCGCCGCAGGAATTTTCGATGTAATTAAAGAATATCAATACGGTATTCAGTTTACTTCATTTTATATCTCCGGAGATTTCATTCCTCATGTGAGAATGATGGATACCGAGCATAAGAACATAGGTCTTGCAAATTTGTTTGGTTTGCCGTATATTCTGCTGAGAAAACCTAAACCGTTTGATACTGCAACTCTTAATTTTAACTGGCAGAACTCCAATACAAGCGCATTCTCGGTTTATACAAACGAAACTGAGCATATTGATGAAGAGTCGGCACATACAGCAGTAGCCGCCGTTCTGAGATTCCTGTCACGAATGGGCGTAATAAAATATCAGAGTCACGGCGGATATATGGCAACAACGCTTGAAGAAGAGCTTCTTATGTCCGTACACGCAAAATCCGGAGGCATATACCGCAGGATAAAGCAGCCGGGAGATGAGGTAGAGCAGGGTGAACCAATGGCAGAGATTCTTCATCCGTTTGAAGGCACAGTAACAGAAGAAATACTGGCTCCGGCAAACGGAATAGTGTTCTTTGCACATAAATCTCCGCTTGTCCTGGAAAATTCGGTGGTATACAAGATTATAAAAAGACTTCATATATAGAATTAAGCCGTGTAAAGCAAGGGAACTTTACACGGCTTTTAAACTGCTATATGTGCAATCAGAAACATCTGTCGGTTTTGGGAGGTTTTTCACGATGGGAAAAATTCCGACATACACTGCTCAGAATTTTCACAATAACAGTTTACATTATATATATTCATATTTGGGTGCGTTTTGTTAGCGAAAAAAGACGAATAATTTAAAATTCGTCACTATAGCTAAATATGTATATTGATATTTGTTGATTATGACGATACTGTTTGCTGAATTACAAAAATATGTCAGATTACTTCGTTGTTTTCGTAATCGTTGATACAAACGAAATCCAGTAACCCACTTACATATATCTTATATCAGC
>JAEDNF010000290.1 GCA_016302655.1 Oscillospiraceae bacterium
CCGATTATAGCTATCCAGAACTGATAGTTACGCTTAAGTACCAGCATAACGGTATCGCCTTTTTTTATGCCCTTTGAGGCAAAAAGGTTTGCCGCCTGAGTAGACAGCTTTGAAAGCTGAGAATAAGAAAAGTCGTGACGGTTTTCCTGAAGGTCTATGTGTATCAGCGCTCTTCTGTCAGGCTCGATCTCGCCGAACTTATCTATAATATCATAACCGAAATTAAAATTATCCGGGCAGTCGATCTCGAACTTGTTGAGGATTCCGTTCTCGTCAAATCCTTCTTTAACAAACTTCTTGTAGTAATTCCTAACCTGTTCCATTTTTACTTCTTTTTATTCCTTCCGATCAAATAAGTATTGCCAAGAACTTGCAGTCCTTGCCGTCAACAGCAATCATACCGTGGGGGTTCATGCTGTCATAGTAAATGCAGTCGCCCTCGTTGACTGTTTCGATATGGTTGCCTATCTGGAACTTAAGAGTTCCCGATATGATATAATCCATCTCCTGACCGTCGTGAACGGAAAGATGAATGGGCTTATCCTGCTCTGATTCATCATAAGGCGCAGTAACAAGCAGAGGTTCGATCTTCTTGTTCTTGAAAAGATATGCAAGATGCTGATATGCAAATCTTTCACGGCGCTCAATGGGAAGACCCTTATCCTTACGCACAATTGAATATGTATTCAGCTTAGGCGTAACTCCGGTAAGAAGCTCTATAAGTTCGATACCGAGTGCATTTGCTGCCTCGTTCAAGAACGAAAGCGAAAAATCCTTTTCGCCGTTTTCAAGTGAAATATATTCCTCTACCGAGACATTGGTCTTTTTGGCAATCTCTTCTACCGAAATATCAAGATACTCTCTTGTGCCCTTAAGTCTGCCGGAAACATCTTTAATATTATAATCCATAATGACCTCCGAAAACCAGATTGTTTTTTGCAAAGCTAAAAGCTCTATTTTATAAGTATACCACATTAAAGTGCTGAAATCAATAGTTTAGCACTAAAATGGCGGTTAAACAGTAAATTTATCTTTGATTTTTTCAAATAAAGCCGTACCGATGCCGTCAACTTCCATAAGTTCCCTTATTGACACGAAATCGCCGTATTTCTTGCGGTACAATACTATATTCTGCGCTGTTTTCTCGCTTATTCCGTCAACCGAAGCAAGCTCTCTGACTGTTGCGTTGTTGAGATTGATCTTTGCTCCATTGCTTTCATTCGCACTTGCACTTTGAACAGAAAAGTAACTGCACAGGATATTGTACATTTCATCGTCTATGCAAGGGATATCTTTTAACTGCTCCATTGAAGTAAATCCGCCCCGTTTTTCACGGTAATTGATTATTTCGTAAGCAGCCGATCTTCCGACGCCTTTCACATTCATAAGCTCGTCAAACGAAACGGTATTTATATCATAGAGAATTTCGCCCGAAGATTCCGAAGACGCGCTTGCGGCGGAAAACACCCAAGCATTGTCTTTTTCGGTACGGTCTATGAAGCTTAAAAGAACAACAATGAGCAATACGGTAAAAATCAGCACTACTACAGCCGCCGCAATAAAATTGCGTACATTTTTACTCAAATTGCTCACTCCCATATTAATTTTATCTGACGAAATATTTGCAGATATCCTTCAGCGTACATTCATTGCATTTTGGCGCTCTTGCACTGCAAACAAGTCTGCCGTGCCATACCATTCTGTGACAAAGCATAAGCCCCTCATCGCTTGGTACAACGGCTCTGAGCTGTTTTTCGACTTTCAGTGCGTCCTTGCTACCGTCAGTAAGACCGAGTCTGCCGCTTACCCTTATAACATGGGTGTCGCATACAAAAGCAGGCTTTCCGTACAAATCTCCGACTATAAGATTGGCGGTTTTTCTTCCTACTCCGGGCAATTTGACAAGCTCATCGATTGAATCGGGAACTTTTCCGCCGAATTCGTCACGGAGCATCCTGCACATCATTACAATATCCGTTGCTTTGGTTTTGTATAAACCGCAGGAATGGATATACTCAGCTACATCATCAGGCTCAGCCGAAGCAAAGCTGTTGATATCGGGGAATCTTTCAAACAGCGCAGGAGTGACAAGATTTACTCTTTTATCGGTACACTGTGCAGACAGCCTTGTGGCTATCAGCAATTCATGCGGCTTATTGTATATAAGCGCACACTTTACATCGGGATAGCATTCACGAAGCCCGTTTATTACGAGCTTTGCTCTTTCTTTTTTCGTCATAAAGACACTCTTTTCTTTGCTTTTACTATAATATTAAACGAAAGCCCGAAAAATGTCAAGTTTTGTCGTAAAGTACAAAACAAAAATCCTCCGTTCAAAAGAACGAAGGATCGTTGGTGAGCCACCCGGGAATCGAACCCGGGACACCCTGCTTAAAAG
>JAEDNF010000291.1 GCA_016302655.1 Oscillospiraceae bacterium
ACAAACCTCTTTGTACGACTGTATGCGAACAAGTGGCTGTTCTGGGGCTCGATAGGCGTAATAGGGGTGCTTATCGGCGCAGTAATAACGCTCATCATAGTAAAACGTCGGTCGAGCCGGTCGGTTGCACCGACGGGCAGTTCCGCCTTTAAAAAACATTGATTTTTTCTTGAAGTTTCGCTGACGGCGGGGTTAAAACGAAGTGATAAATCGGAATTTATAGGAGGAAGTGTTATGCAAGATAGAAAGGCTTTAGTAGTTATTGATATGCAGAATGACTATCTGTGGGAAAAGAGAAAAGCCAAGTTTTCATATAATACTGATGAACTTGTAAATGCTGTAAATACGGCAATTTCTGCTTATGAAGAAAAGGGATACGATATTATCTATATTGCGCAAATGTTTCCGAATATTATTACAAATAAATGGTTTATCGGTTTTTCGATAAAAGGAACAGAGGGGGCAGAATTATATAGCAAATTAAATGTTGTGTCAGATTTATATTTTGAGAAAAATCTTCCCGATACATATTCGTCAAAAGCGTTTAGGGAATATATGACAAATCAAGGCTATACTGAAGTAACTTTGTGCGGACTGGACGAATGCGGTTGTGTTGGAGCTACTGCAAAAGGAGCTGTGAAAACAGGTGCAAAAGTATTTATGCTTGAAAACTGCATTGGCAGACGATTTTCAGATGATAAAGTGCAAAAGATGAGAGATAGCCTTACCTCATTAGGTGTGCAGTACATTAAATTCCCATTTACAACTATGTTTTATATCCGCCGTCAGCGTACCTGACAGATAACTCAAACATAGTAAAAGGCGGAATTGCCAGTCGGTGCAACCGACCGCCGTCAGCGTATCTGACAGATAACTCAAACATAGTAAAAGGCGGAATTGCGAGTCGAGGCACTCGACCGGCGTCAGCGTATCTTTTAGATAACTCAAACATAGAAAAAGGCGGAACTCGCCGTCGGGCGTACCCGACAGGCGGAACTGCGAGTCGAGGCACTCGACAAGGCGGAATTGCCAGTCGGTGCAACCGACAGGCGGAAATTTTTCTCTAATGGGTAGACAAGCGCACCAAATTTGAGTATAATTATGGTAAAGGATATATCGTAAATATGAAAAAGCCTTAAAATTATCGGGTGCAGATGGCTTTGTGACTTTTACGATGGGGAGTATTTGTGAGTAAGATAACAATTAAATCCAAAAAAGACCAAACAATAATAACAAACAAGCTAACAGACGGCGAGCAGATAAACAGCCATATGCTTAAAGCTATCGCAGGCGGATGTATCGAAGGACTTATCCCCGTAAGCGAGTATTCGGGCTTTGGCGGTACAAGGCTTGAGTGCAGTGTATCGGGCAAGGCTCTGCTGACAGAAAAGTATCGGGGCATAGTGCCGAAGAAGGTATTTCTCTCGGCGGTACTGGATATCATCGGCATAATAAAGCGCTGTGAGAACTATGACAGCAAGGCTTATGATAATTTTTATCTGACGGCAGATTCGGTTTTTATCGATGACGCAAAGAAGATAAGCCTTGTATACTGGCCTCTTTCAAGCAACCGCAATGTTTATCCCGTGACCGACTTTTTAGGCGAACTGCCGGTGCTGTTTACCCTCAGTCCCAACGAGGACAAGGGGTATATCGACAGATATATGTCTTTTTTCTCGGGAAGAGAGCCGTTTGACATCGACCGCTTTGAAGCGGCTGTAAGAGCGGAAATAAACAGCGAAACGGAAGTACAGCAGACCACGCTTTTACAGCAGGACGGCAAGGACAGCTCCGCTTCATCGGGCAAACTTAGATTCGGCAGCAGCGCAGATGTAGAGAATAGCGGAACATCGGTTCTTTTAGAAGACAGCGCAGGATATAGGCAAAGGGATTTTTCGGAGTATGACACGGCAACCGTTGTGCTGTCAAACGAAAGCGGCGCAATGAGTCACAGATATCTTGTCCGCCTGAAAAGCGGAGAGAGGATAGGGATAACTTCGGAGTCGTTCCTTATCGGCAAGGATATGAGATACTGCGATTATACCGTGACGGATAATTCCGCTGTCAGCCGCAAGCACGCAAAGATAATAAGAGAAGACGACAGCGATTATGTAATTGACCTCAATTCGACCAACAAGACCTATGTTAACGGTCAGCAGATACCTGTAGAGAGGCAGGTGCAGATATTCTCGGGTGCAAGGCTCAGATTTGCAAATGAGGAGTTTATCTTCTATGCGGAGGATTGAGGGTTTGCGGAATAAATGATAAGTGAATAAAAAGAAACGCCTGTGAAGTGATTTCACGGGCGTTTTTTTGGGTTGAGGGGATGAAAATTATTTTACGGAAGCAGTAATAAATATT
>JAEDNF010000292.1 GCA_016302655.1 Oscillospiraceae bacterium
CAAGGAAGGTCGCAGGGTGCGCCTCTATCAGCCTTACGGCTGATTTTCAAAAGCTTCGCTTTTGAGCCCCCTTTTTCCCTTGGGGAAGGCAGGCAAGGATGCCTGAAAGTGAACGCCAAAAGTGCGGCACGGATGCCGCACCACAGAGCGTTCACAAAGGTTTAGGGGATGGGGATAGAGGAAAGAAACATAGATTTTTTATAAGTGAAATACCGCACAAAGAGCGTTTCTTTGTGCGGTACTTTGGCTTATTCAACCGTATATTCAATTATATTGCTTATCGGCACATACTGTCCTTTTACATAGGCAGTAAGATATATCTTGTAGCTGTGTCCCCGTTCATTGCCGAAATAACAGTAGCTCATCTCGTCTTCGGCATTTCTGTGAAGCACCTGCTCGCCGTCTTTAAATACCATCCAGCCTAAGTTTGCATATCCCTCGACTAAGGGGCGGGTAACGGTGTAATCTTCATCTATCGTTATCGTGACGGGATCGTCGATCACTATTTCACTCTTCTCCTTTTCGTTCCAGGAGATAAAATCAAATTTTTCGCCGTTTACGGTTACATCGGCAGAGCAGTTTTTAATACTGCAGTTTGCCTCGTAGCCGAGCATAGAGCCGGCAGAGTATCCTTCAACCGTTCCGCTTGCGTAGCAGTTGCTATAGTTCCCCATTATTGCCTGTCCGGTGATAACTCCGACATTGTCGCCGCCTTCAACCACAGCGTCTTCTATCCTTAAATCAAATACTCCGCATACCGTTCCCCAGCCGATAAAACCGGCATTGCTGCCGTTTGAATTAATCGTCATATTCTTTATTGTATGTTCTTTACCGTACACGCAGAACGCAAATGGATGCTCGTTTTCAGCACCTCCGCTCCAGCCCATCGGTAACCAATTGTAGCCCGAAAGGTCTATATCTGCGGTAAGCTCAAGTGAAACCTGCCCCTGCTCTAAAGGCTGAGTATTAACATAGTATGCAAAGCTTGCAAGCTCCTGCGGCGTTCCTGCAAGGAAGTATCCGCTTGGTGCATACTTATCTATATAATCCTTATCTGCAAGGGATAAAATATCGCCACATTCGGTGGATTTAAGCCAGAGGTCATCATCGGGGTAAGCGTTCAGCAGGTCGGCTTTTTGCTCCATCAGTTTTTCGGTTTCTTTCGCTATATCAATAGTTTCGCTGTTCTCACGATAGAGTTCTATCAGCGTATATTCAGTCTCTTTATCGGTGTAAACAGCAATACTGTCATAGGAATATTGTTCGGCATAGAACAAAGTCTTTCCTTCTGACGAAATGTTTATTATTCCTTTTTCGTATGTTGCCGATATTTCGTATGTCTTGCCCGATAGCTTACCGAACTCATCACCGAATATCACGCCGAATGCTTCGCCCGTTACCTTAAGGGAAGTACCGCCGTTTGTGAATACAAGCGTGCTGCCCGTATCATCGGGATATACCCATGTGCCGTCAATCGCCGCACCTGCGTCTTTAAGCTTCTTATATTCCTCGCTGTTTGTTTTCATAAGCTCAAAAGAATAGGTATAATCATCATAATAGCTGTAAAATGTCAGCTTATCATCAACCAGTCTTGCAAATATATAGCCGTCAGACAGCAAGGACACACGCATAGATACGCCTTCAAGCCCTATTGTATATCTATCTGAGGAAAAATCATTGGAAAAAGTTGATAATATGTTGTATTTCCCCACATCATATATCTGCTCATAACCATAGGAGATCGTTCCCCATTCACCTACCACCGATTCGACAAACTTTTCGGACAGCTCCTCGCCCTTTGCGCTGTCGGCATGGTATGCGGTGTAGCTTGTACCGTCTGCGGAAATTGTGATCGTATCGGCGTCTTTTGCGGTTATTGAAGGTGCAGTCTTATCCGAAGCGGCTGCATCTGAATCGGCTGCATATGATTCGACCTCACCGTATATGTAATCATTGAACCTGTTGAAGTCATCAAAAACGGTTATTCTGCCGTTTTCCGAAAAATAAGCAACAAAGCCGTTTTCGTCAACCCATATTCCATTCAGAAATTCATCGTTGTCAGAAAGCTCGCCTGAAGGCACTTCGGTCACGGTTCGATTAGATTCGGGAGTATCGCTTTCGCTGTTATCTCTTGTAAATTGTGAGAATGCTTTGCTTTCAGTACCTGTGTTGGAACTTGCGTTGCCGCCCGTGTTATCGGAACTGCAAGCAGAGAAGAGTATCGCTGATAGCAAAGCAACTATTATTGGTAATGCTTTTTTCTTCATATTTTGTCCTTTCTAATATGTAATTTGGCAAAATGTTAATATAGACTTTAATAAACCTATATTTCAGGCTGTAGATAAATGGGGTCGCAGGG
>JAEDNF010000293.1 GCA_016302655.1 Oscillospiraceae bacterium
ACATTCTACGCAAGGATTGGGCGTTTTTCCTGCAAGGTAGCTTGATACAAAGCTTTTCTGTACCGTATCCGAAAACAGCTCCCTCATATCAAGCAGATAGTGCGGTATCCCGTATTTCGCCGCTATCGCTTCGGCGTCTTTTATATCGCTTGCAGAACCGCACAAGCCGGTATCGTCACCGACCTTTCTGTCGTGGAGCTTAAGCGTGAAGCCACTTACATCATATTTATCCTTTAACAGCAAAAGCGCCGCTGAGCTGTCAACGCCTCCGCTCATGGCTAAAGCCAACTTTTCCATAGTACCTCTATTTCTTTACTCTGAGCTGTGCTATTGCACCGTAATGCGCAATATCAAATTCTTCAGGTGCAATATCGGATAGGAGCTTTATATGCTCGTCTTCCCAGCGGGACATTTCCTGTCCGCTCAGTGATGCGCCCGTGCCTCTGCACGCTTTCATCCTGCCGTGCCAGCTTTCTCTGGTAAAATGCACCTTCAGAGGATATTCTTCGTGATAGATACATTCAAAGTATTCGTTATACTCATCGGGGATATGTATCCTATGCACCGTCTCGCCTGCGCCGTTCCAACTTGGATTATATTTCAGC
Organism: Oscillospiraceae bacterium; assembly: GCA_016302655.1. Lineage (GTDB taxonomy): Bacteria > Bacillota > Clostridia > Oscillospirales > Ruminococcaceae > Ruminiclostridium_E. The sequence goes on from JAEDNF010000293.1 coordinate 606, forward strand.
ACAAGCTCCTCGCTTGCCTTTGCTATTTCATCTTCGTACGGAAGCCACGCCATATAGAGCACCGCAAGGCTTCCGCCCGGTTTCAGTATCCGTCTGAAATTGGGTATCAGCGCTTTATGGTCAAAATACCAGAAGCATTGGCAGGCTGTAATAACATCAAACGAATTTTCGGGGAAAACGAGCTTTTCTGCGGAGGATACGATATACTCTATATCCGTACCAAAAGAAAGCTCCTTTGCTTTTTCTATCTGCTCTGGCGAGATGTCCGTACCTGTCCACTTTGCGCCGAAGCGGTGCATATTTCTCGGCAGAACTCCTGTTCCCGTTCCTGTATCAAGTACCGACTGCCCCTTTATGCATAAGCCTCTGTCGGTGAGCTTTTTATAGAACTCTTCGGGATAGATATCACGGTATACGGCATAATCTCCCGATGTCCTGCCCCAGTCAAACGCTTTGCCCTTGTCAATATTGATGTCGGTGATTTCCAAAGTATCCCTCCGTGTTTAAGAAATCGCCGCCATGCAATGCAAAGCGGCGGTTTTTCGGATTTATTTTTCTTCTGCGCCTTCAAGCTGTGATGGATGCTTTTTGAAGAAGTCCACTCTCGGCTCAAGGAATTTCAGCTGATGTTCGCTCTCGCCCTTGCAGAAATATTCCATTCCTTCAAAGACATTATCCCAGCTCCAGAAGTCCTCGCCGAATCCGAGATATTCTCTCACCATTTCGGTTCCCTGCGGTGCAAGCGGATGAAGCAACAGAGAAGCAACTCTTATATAGTGGAATACATTGATAAGAGTCTTTCTGCGAAGCTCGTTGTCATCTGCGGCGTCAGCCTCACGGCTGAGCTTTGCCCATACCTTGCTTGACTTTCTTATCAGCGAGTCAAGAACGTATGTCACCTGGTGGAACTCAAACTTATACATATAACGCTCATATTCAAGAATTGCCTTTTCGCACTCGGCAATAACATCGGCGTCGGGAGTGCCTAAGGGCATCTTTCCGTCGAAATATTTCTGAGCGTAGTAGAAGCATGAGCGAATTACTCTGTTGAATACATTTGACAGCAGGAAGCCCTCTTTTACTACAGGGTCGTTGTCTTCGGGCTTTGCGTCGGGGTTGTAGGGCTTAGGCTGGAAGCTTACGCTCCTTGCGCCCAGTCCCAGTCCCAGCCAGTGCATACGGAGCTGTTCGGCAGTATAGTAGTTCAGCAGGTCGGCAGCCATAGGCGGCTTTATCGAACCGCTGCTGCTTGCCTTTTTATCAAGGAACAATATATGGTTGTTTGCAACCAGAATAGGCAGCTGCATCTCTCCGTCTTCGGGATCGGAGGTTATCTCTCCCTGCTTCAGCGCCATAAACATTGCCATTTCGGCTACGCCGTAGAAGTAGATGTTATCCGAGCCGATAAACTGATATACCTGTGCGTCCTTTGAGCACCAGTAATCCTTGTAATGCACGGTATCTATGCCCTTGCTCTTAAGATAAGCGCAGGTGAATGAGATGGGAGCCCACAGAGATTCAGGCCATACCCATACCGTAAGGCTTTTTTCGTCTTCAAGTTCGGGAGCCTTTACGCCCCACTCTATATTACCCGTAAGTCTGAACGGAACAAGCGTCTTACCCGTTCTGAAGCGCAGACCGTGATGCGCCATTATCTCGGTTGCCTTGTCACGCTCGTCAAGCGAATCAAAGCAGATAGTGAATGACGGCTTCTTGGGGTCGTCGGTCAGCGTGTGGTGTGCAAGCTCATC
>JAEDNF010000294.1 GCA_016302655.1 Oscillospiraceae bacterium
ATAAGTCTTATCTCGGGAGGAATGATAACATTCATAGCGGCAATAGGCTCAAGAGTCATGCTCTTTACCTTAAGTCCGATTTTATCGGTTACGGCATAAAGTCCCTCGACTACTACATCGGGAAGGAATGCGCCGATAAGCTCCACCGTCACTTTTTCGCCCTTGTGTCCCTCAAGATTCGACATAACATAGTCGTCAAGGTAGTAATGTACAACAGAGTGGCCTACGCAGTAGAACACAGCGTCTTCGTTGCGGAATTTTTCGTCTATACCTGTCTGCGCCTTCTGAATGGTTTCGTATTCCATTGTGCGAACCATATCGGCGGTGATGGTGTTCTTATCCGAAACATCAAAGTCCATAGAAACACGGTAGGTCTTAAGCGCACGGCCTGCGGCGGCTACCGATACTTCGGTAAGCTTAATGGAGTTTCTCTGTTCAAGCGTTTCTTTTACCTTAAGAGCGACCTTTGCGACCTGGTCGATATCCTCAACCTGTCCGTCTATCATAGCTCTCTTGAGATGCGGAACGGACTCGGTGTCGGTGATGTGGAACACCTCGTTCTCCATATATCCCAGCACGCCGACAACGGTTCTTGTGCCTATATCAAGAGCAAAGATGATGTTGCCCTGGGGTTTAAGCGTTTTTTTGGCTGTACCTGCGGTACTGCGCTTTCTGCCCGATGTGCTTTTTGAAGTAGTTTTAGCGGTGCTCTTTGCTGTTGCTCCTCTTGCGGCAGATTCGTCTTTTCTCGGTCTTCCTCTTCTTTTCGGTGCAGGCATATATGACTTCCTTTCAGTAAACCTGTGAGAGTTTACATATTATTTTTTATCCGATAATGTAATTATAAATAAAATCGGCTGACAATTCAACCTTTTTTTAAAAATTTTTCGGTAAAAAATTGAAAAACGGCGAAAAATATGATAGAATTAGATAAAACAAAACGAATTACGGATAAGGCAGAATATTTTTGCAGAGATTACGGCAAAAAGGAGCGTAAATATGGATATTACAAAGACAGAAAACGAGATGACTGCACCGATACACGATTTTCTTGTAATAAACGGAGAAAAACACTCGGTACGGTGCTATATGCCGGGACACAAGGGCACCGAGAATATCTGCGATATTACCGAGATAGAGGGTGCTGACAGCCTTTATGACTGCGATGATAACGGGGGAAAGGGCATAATCGCACTAAGCGAAAAAAATGCGGCAAAGCTGTTCGGCAGTAAAAAGACGCTTTACTCCTGCTCGGGCAGTACGCTTGCCATACAGACTATGCTTGCGCTTGCAAAAGAACGGGGAAGTTACAAAGACCATATAGTAGCAGGACGGTATTCTCACCGCAGTTTTATAAATTCCTGCATACTGCTCGGACTTATCCCTTCGTGGATATATCCCGAAGATTATCTCAGTGCGGTAATTACTCCCGAGAGCGTGGAGGCTAAGATCAATTCAAGAACGCTTGCGGTATTTGTAAATTCGATAGATTATTACGGCGGTATGTGCGATATATCATCAATAGCGGAGGTGTGCCATGCACACGGTATACCTTTGCTGGTTGACAACGCTCACGGCGCATATCTTAAGTTTGCTCCGTTTGATCTTCATCCAATAACTCTCGGTGCGGATATGTGTGCGGATTCTGCTCACAAGACGCTCCCCGTGCTGACCGGAGGCGCATATCTGCACATTGCAAATGATAAATATACAGGCAGAGCAAAGCAGGCAATGTCGCTCTTCGGCACATCAAGTCCGAGCTACCTCATACTTGACAGCCTCGACAGATGCAACGCCGCTTTAGCGTCGGACAACGGGCATATAGCTATGCTTTGCTCTGAGATAACAAAGCTTAAAAAATTTGCCGCCGATGTCGGTTATGTACTGTCGCCCAGCGACTATATGAGAATCACCTTTGATTGTGCGGCTATGCATTCAACCGGATATGCTATGGCATCTATGCTAAGGGAGTTCGGTATTGAGTGTGAGTATGCCGATGAATATAAGTGCGTACTGCTGTTCGGCTACGGCACTACCGATATAGATTTTGAGACAATAAAGACCGTGCTTAAGGCAAACGGACCTCGTTCTTTGTTTGAATATCAGTTGCCCGTGCCGCCTATGCACATAATGACTCAGACGGTTTGTCAACCGTCAAAGGCTTACTTTAGCGAGAAGGTCAGAATGCCTATTGATATGGCTGTAGGTAAGACCTGTGCGTCTGTTACAGCGCCTTGTCCTCCGGGGATACCTCTTTTGATGCCGGGAGAGGCGGTTACGCCCGATGCGGCAAGGGTACTTAAGGAAAAGGGCGTCAGCGAGATAATGATAATGGCTTAAGCCGAAGCTT
>JAEDNF010000295.1 GCA_016302655.1 Oscillospiraceae bacterium
GGCACGATGCCACGCAAACTAAGCGCTCACAAAGGGATAGGGGATTGAGAGTTTGCTTTATTTTAAAAAATAGACTTTTTCTACAAGCTGAACCCTCCCGTGAGGGAGGGTTGGCGTAATTATTGACTATTCCATTACTGGATTATATCGTCCTCGTTGAAGGGGTCTCCGCACTCGGGGCAGAACTTCGGAGGATTCTCGGGGTCTGCAGGTGTCCATCCGCACTTGTCGCACTTGTACTTCTTGGGAGCTGCAGGCTTCGGCTTTCCGCAGTCGGCACAGAACTTGCCTGTGTTTGCAGTGCCGCATTCGCAGGTCCACTCGGCAGGCTTGGGAGCTGAAGGAGCGTCTCCGCCCTTGCTCTTTCCGCAGTTAGCGCAGAACTTACCGCTGTTTGACTGACCGCATGAGCATACCCATGCTTCAGGCTTCTTTGCGCCGCAGGATGAGCAGAATGCGCCTGTGTTGGTAGCGCCGCATGAGCACTTCCATCCGCCCGGTACAGGCTGCTGAGGAGTTGTCTGCTGAGGAGCGGCAGGCATACCTGCAAGTACATTGTTGCCGGCATTCATAGCCATATTCATGCCCATAAAGCCCATCATAGCGCCGTTTTCATTTGCGCCTGCTGCTTCAATGCCTCTTGCGATGCTTCCTGTCATCATAGCACGCTGAACATCGCCGCCGAGCATTGTATCAGCCTTAAGACGATCCTTAAGAAGCTCTTTTGATTCTTCGGAAATGGTTATCGGACCAAGACCGATGCTTGTAAGAGAAAGACCTCTGGGAGCCCAGATGTTTGCCGTTTCAGACTTTGTCTTTTCTGTGAGGTTGTTGAGCTGGCTTGTGATCTGGTTGTAGCTGTAGCCTTCGCCGGAAAGCATATTGAGCGCAACCATGAGCGACTGCATGAACTCGTTCTTGTACTGCTCGTTCTTGAATACATCCTTGACATATACCTGAGGAGCATTAACGCCCTTGCTTAATACTTCCGAGTAGAATCTGCAAGCGTTCTCTGCGTCGGGTATCTGTACTTCAAATGTACCGTAGAAGCGAAGCTCAACGGTTGTATTGTAACGGGGATCGGGGTAGGGAACAGGAGAACCTGTACCAAAGGGTATACCGGGCAGCTTCTGAAGGTTGATGTAGATAACTCTCTGCTCGGTAGCAGGTGTACCGCCGTAGGTGAATCTTGAGATAAGATCCTTGAGCGAATCCTTTATCTGTCCTGCGAATATCGAAGGAGCGGATGAGTTGTCGAGTATGTAACGACCGGGTTCTGTAACGACATTCGTTATCTTTCCGTTATCAAGAGTCAGCATACATGTGTTTTCTTCAACCATGATTGCAGAGCCGTTGCTGATAACATTATCGGTGCCTTTCGAGTTACTGCTTCTTGCAGAACCGTTATGCATCTTTTCGCCGTTTACGACTACTGTATCGTTGCCGATAACGGGGCAGTGAATCGCTTCCTTCCAGGTATCGCCGAGAGTACCTGTGAGCGAGCCTACAGCTGCTTTAATTAATCCCATAGTGACATTTCCTTTCAAAAAAAGATTTTTTTAATTTATTTGATTAAATTAAAATCGTTGACAAGCCATACACGGTCTGCGATCTCTTTGAAACCGCTTCCGCAGTAATGGCAGAATTTTCCCTTGTCCGACGCATCTATCGGTGCGCCGCAGTTGGGACAGTTGCTTGAGAAAACTATGCTGTTTGAATGTTCGTGCAGATCCTGCTTGTAGCAAAGGGTAACACTGTACGCCGCCTGAGTAAGAGCAGGCTTTGATTTGTCCGCCTTATCTTCCGCAGTTTTTGCATATTCATATTGCACGGATACTTCAAATCTTGCGGTAGCCTCTTTATTAGTGTTCTTGTAGCTTGCGATACCGCAGCGGTGAACTTTTACATTGTTGTACAGCTCTTTTTCCCCACGGGTGTTAAGGCTTACTATACGGTTATTCACCTTGTTGATAAGGTCTTGTGAAAACTCGTCAGCACCGAGCAGCGCCGTGTTTTTATCCGTAATTGCATTGAGAATAGCGACTATGGCATTCTCAGCTTTTATCTCCATGCCCTTGTAGCCGATCTCGGGAAAGTCTCTTGTAATGGCAGGACCGTACATCTCAGAAAGGGCGGTTATGCCTTTGGGAGTAGTGGTCTCTTCCTTAAGTCCCTTGCCTATCATATCAAGAGTCTCAGAGGGAGTCATATTAAGATATTCCTTAGTGGCTCTGCGTACCTTGCCGACAATAACAAAAATAATGATTATTATGACGATAACGGGCAACAATGCCGATATTAAGGGAATCAACCATGAAAAATCCAATATGTATCACACCTCAAAT
>JAEDNF010000033.1 GCA_016302655.1 Oscillospiraceae bacterium
AAGGAAATGGCAATCGAGCTGTTCAAGCCCTTTGTAATGAAGGAGCTTTCTAAGCGCGGCATTGCCAACAATATAAAGAGTGCAAGAAAGATGGTAGAGCAGGCTAAGGATCCTGTTGTATGGGATGTGCTTGAAGAAGTTATCAAGGATCACCCCGTTCTGCTCAACCGTGCGCCTACACTGCACAGACTCGGTATCCAGGCATTTATGCCGGTACTTGTTGAAGGCCGTGCAATAAAGCTTCATCCTCTGGTATGTACAGCGTTCAACGCCGACTTCGACGGCGACCAGATGGCAGTTCATCTGCCCCTGTCGGAAGAAGCTCAGAACGAGGCACGCACACTGATGCTTGCCGCAAAGAACCTTCTGAAGCCCTCCGACGGACGCCCCGTTACCGTTCCTACCCAGGATATGGTACTCGGTTCTTATTACCTTACTATTGACAAGCCCGGTGAAAAGGGCGAGGGCAAGGTATTCCGTGACTTCAACGAAGCAATAATGGCATATAACGAGGGCGACATAACAATTCACTCCGCTATCAAGGTAAGAGTGACAAAGGATGTCGGCGGCGACCGTCCCGAAACAAGAATAATCGACGCTACGGTTGGTCGTATACTCTTTAACGAGCATATTCCTCAGGATCTCGGATTTGTAGACAGAAACGATCCCGAGAAGAAGTTCGACCTTGAGATAGGCTTCAAGGTAAGAAAGAAAGAGCTCGGTCAGATCATCGACAGATGCCTTAAGGTTCACGGTACTCCTATGACAGCTCAGGTTCTTGATAAGATAAAGGCTATGGGCTACAAGTACTCAACAAAGGCAGCTATAACGGTTGCGGTTTGTGACGCTACGATTCCTCCCGAGAAGAAGGAAATACTCGAAAAAGCAGATGAAAAGGTACTTGAGATAAACGATTTCTTCAATAACGGTTTCATCTCCAATTCCGAGAGAAAGTCAGCCGTACTTGATGTATGGAACCAGGCAACAGCCGATGTTACTACAGCGCTGACAAAGGGACTTGACGATTACAACCCCATCTACATGATGGCTGACTCGGGTGCCCGTGGTAGTACGAACCAGATAAGACAGCTCGCAGGTATGAGAGGACTTATCGCCAACACGTCCGGTGAGACTATCGAGATCCCCATCAGAGCTAACTACCGTGAAGGTCTTAACATTCTGGAATACTTCATCTCATCAAGAGGTGCAAGAAAGGGACTTGCCGATACGGCTCTGAGAACTGCCGACTCGGGTTATCTGACAAGACGACTCGTTGATGTATCGCAGGAAGTTATTATCAGAACTGACGACTGCGGCACTTCAGACGGTATAGATATTTATGAGATACGCGAGGGCAAGGAGCTTATCGAATCTCTTGAAGAGCGTCTTACCGGCAGATATCTCGCAGAAGACTTCGTTAACGAAAACGGCGAGGTTATCATATCCAAGGATAAGCTTCTTACCGAAGCTGACGCTAAGCAGATCGTTGCAACAGGCGCAAAGACAGTAAAGATTCGTTCCGTACTGACCTGCCACGCTGAGCACGGCGTCTGCGCTAAGTGCTACGGTTCATCTCTTGCAAACGGCAAGAAGATAACAATAGGCGAGGCTGTAGGTATCATCGCCGCACAGTCCATCGGTGAGCCCGGTACACAGCTTACGATGAGAACCTTCCATACGGGCGGTATCGCATCTGCGGAAGATATCACACAGGGTCTTCCCAGAGTTGAAGAACTCTTCGAGTCACGCCGTCCCAAGAATGCCGCTATTATGGCTAAGCACAGCGGTAAGGCTAAGATAGACGAGATAAAGAAGACAAGACACGTAATAATCACCGGCGAGGACGGCGAGGAACATCCTTATCCCGTTCCGTTCGGATACAAGCTGAAGATTCAGGACGGCGATTATGTCAACGCCGGCGACTCTCTCACCGAGGGCAGCGTTAATCCGCACGATGTACTTGAAGTCAAGGGCGAAGAAACAGTTCAGAACTACATCATCGCCGAAGTACAGAAGGTATACCGCTTACAGGGTGTTGATATCAACGATAAGCATATCGAGGTCATCGTTCGTCAGATGATGAGAAAGGTACGAGTAACCAACCCCGGCAGCAGCTATCTGTTACCCGGTTCTGTCATTGACAAGACCGAGCTTGTAAAGATCCGCAAGGAGCTTGAAGAGCGTAAGGCAGCAGGCGAGCAGATCGAGGATGTTGAGAGCGAACCCGTACTTCTCGGTATCACAAAGGCTTCTCTTGCAACCGACAGCTTTATGTCAGCCGCTTCATTCCAGGAGACTACAAGAGTTCTTACCGATGCGGCAATTCACGGCAAGGTTGATCCTCTGCTCGGTCTTAAGGAAAATGTTATCATAGGTAAGCTTATACCTGCCGGTACAGGCCTTGAGGCTATGGAGAAGGAAAAGGAAGAGAGAGAAAAGTCTGCCGATGCAGAATCTTCCGATGAAAACGCTGAGCAGGGCTTATTTGAAGAGTCCGTTAGCGAAACTGCACAAAACTAAAGGCAATTAATGCTTAAAGGCGACGATTGTAACAAAATTTTTCGGTGTAAACGAAAAAGCTTGACAATCGCCGCCTTTTCGTATATAATAATTAAATGTGTGCAGAATAATTGCGTAATTGCGCTATTCTGTGGCATAATTAATAATATTTTTTGCAAGGAGGTGTAACATTTGCCAACCTTTAACCAGCTCGTTCGTAAGGGAAGAGCAGTTGCTGAAAAGAAGTCCAAGGCTCCTGCACTGCAGAAGAGCATGAACACTCTTAAGAAGGAAACGGTTGATATGTCTTCTCCCCAGAAGAGAGGCGTATGCACAGCTGTTCGTACTGCTACCCCCAAGAAGCCTAACTCAGCTATGAGAAAGATTGCCAGAGTAAGACTTTCCAACGGTTATGAAGTTACTGCTTATATTCCGGGTATCGGACACAAACTGCAGGAACACAGCGTTGTACTGATCCGTGGCGGCCGTGTTAAGGATCTCCCCGGTGTGCGTTACCACATCATCAGAGGTACACTCGATGCTCAGGGTGTTGACGGAAGAATGCAGGGCAGATCAAAGTACGGAGCTAAGCGTCCGAAGGCTGGTGCGAAAAAAGCGTAACTGATTACTTTAGCCACTATTGTGGAGTAATATATATTATTACCTCTGCAATTGGACGGCGGGAGTTGATCGCTTTCGAGTACCGATGATTTTCATTTTTTATGAAGGAGGGAAGTAAAGTGCCAAGAAGAGGTAATGTTCCTAAGCGTGATGTATTACCCGATCCTATGTACGGCTCAGAGCTCGTAACAAGACTCGTAAACAATATCATGCTCGATGGCAAGAAGGGTGTTGCTCAGAAGATTGTATACGGTGCATTTGACATCGTTGCCGAAAAGTCCGGCAAGGGCGCACTTGAAGCTTTTGAAGAAGCTATGGAAAATATCATGCCTCAGTTAGAGGTAAAGGCTCGCCGTGTCGGCGGTGCCACATATCAGGTTCCTATGGAAGTTCGTCCCGAAAGAAGAAGAACTTTAGGTCTGAGATGGATCACTCTGTACGCAAGACAGAGAAACGAAAAGACAATGAAGGAAAGACTTGCAAACGAGATCCTCGACGCTATGAACGGTCAGGGCGGAGCTTGCAAGAAGCGCGATGATACACACAGAATGGCTGAAGCTAACAGAGCTTTCGCACATTACAAGTGGTAATCAATAAAACGGAGGAAATATGGCTAGAGACGTATCTCTTGAAATGACCCGTAATATTGGTATCATGGCTCACATCGACGCAGGAAAGACAACTACGACCGAGCGTATCCTGTTTTACACCGGTATCAACCACAAGATCGGTGAGACTCACGACGGTTCTGCAACGATGGACTGGATGGAGCAGGAGCAGGAAAGAGGTATCACGATCACCTCTGCTGCTACTACTGCATACTGGAAGAAGCACAGAATCAATATTATAGATACTCCCGGACACGTTGACTTTACTGTTGAAGTTGAGCGTTCGCTGCGAGTACTTGACGGATCTGTTACGGTTTTATGTGCTAAGGGCGGTGTTGAGCCCCAGTCAGAGACCGTATGGCGTCAGGCAGACAAGTATCATGTCCCCAGAATGGCTTACATCAATAAGATGGATATCATGGGTGCTGACTTCTACAATGTTGTCAGCATGATGAGAGACAGACTTAAATGTAATGCTGTTCCGATACAGCTTCCTATCGGTTCTGAAGATACATTCAGAGGAATCGTTGACCTTATCGAAATGAACGCCGATATCTACTACGACGATCTCGGTAAGGATATGCGTGTAGAGGAAATTCCGGATGACATGAAGGAAAAGGCTCAGGAATACCACGATGCACTCATCGAGGCAGTAGCTGAGCAGGATGAGGAACTGATGAACAAGTTCCTCGAAGGTGAAGAAATCACCGTTGAAGAAATAAAGACTGTACTCAGAAAGGCTACTATCGATAACGAGATAGTTCCCGTTACCTGCGGTACTTCTTATAAGAACAAGGGCGTACAGAAGCTCCTCGATGCAATCGTTGACTATATGCCCTCTCCTCTCGATGTTCCTGCTATCAAGGGCGTTAACCCCGAGACAGGCGAAGAGGTTGAAAGACACGCAGGCGACGATCAGCCGTTCTCTGCGCTCGCTTTCAAGATCGCTACCGACCCGTTCGTTGGTAAGCTCTGCTTCTTCAGAGTTTATTCAGGTGTTGTTGCTGCCGGTACGACAGTCCTCAACGCTACAAAGGACAAGAAGGAGCGTATGGGACGTATTCTCCAGATGCACGCAAACCACAGAGCAGACCTCGAAGTTTGCTACTGCGGCGATATCGCTGCTGCTGTAGGTGTTAAGAACACAACAACAGGTGATACACTGTGCGACGAGAACAACCCCGTAATACTTGAGTCTATGGAATTCCCCGAGCCTGTTATCTCGCTCGCTATCGAACCCAAGACCAAGGCAGGTCAGGAAAAGATGGCTATTGCTCTTGCAAAGCTTGCAGAGGAAGACCCCACATTCAAGACCTATACAAATGAGGAAACCGGTCAGACGATCATCGCCGGAATGGGCGAGCTCCACCTTGAGATCATCGTAGACAGACTTATGCGTGAGTTCAAGGTTGAGGCTAATGTCGGCGCTCCTCAGGTTGCATATAAAGAAACGATCACTACCAATGCTGATGTTGATACCAAGTATGCTCGTCAGTCAGGTGGTAAAGGTCAGTACGGTCATGTTAAGCTCCATGTATACCCCAACGAGTCCGGTAAGGGCTACGAGTTCATCAACGCTATCGTCGGCGGTTCTATTCCTAAGGAATATATCCCCGCTGTTGATGCAGGTATCCAGGGCGCTTTAGAGTCCGGTGTTCTTGCAGGCTATCAGACAGTTGACGTTAAGGTAGAGCTTTATGATGGTTCTTACCACGAAGTCGACTCATCCGAAATGGCATTCAAGATCGCAGGTTCAATGGCTATCAAGGAAGCTTGCCGCAAGGCAAACCCCGTTATCCTTGAGCCTATCATGAAGGTAGTTGTTACGGTTCCCGAAGAATATATGGGCGATGTAATCGGCGACTTAAGCTCTCGTCGTGGTGAGATACAGGGTATGGAAGACAGAAACGGCGTTAAGCAGATCAATGCTTTCGTTCCTCTGTCCGAGATGTTCGGTTACTCAAACGACCTGCGTTCTAAGTCACAGGGACGCGGCCAGTATGTAATGGAACCCAGCCACTACATTCAGGTTCCTAAGTCAATTGCAGATGGTATCATCAGCAAGAGAGCCAAGGACTGATAAAATTTTTCTGAAAGAGCAAAAAAGACTTGTTTTTTGAGAAATAATCTGTTAAAATACAAAGTGTATGAATTACACACATTTAAAGGAGGAAAATTCCAATGGCAAAGCAGAAATTTGAACGTACCAAGCCCCATGTAAACATTGGTACAATCGGTCACGTTGACCACGGCAAGACAACATTAACAGCAGCTATCACAAAGTTCCTTTCTCTCAAGGGTTATGCTCAGTTCGAAGCATACGATATGATTGATAAGGCTCCCGAGGAGAGAGAGCGTGGTATCACAATCAACACAGCTCACGTTGAGTACGAGACAGATGCTCGTCACTATGCACACGTTGACTGCCCCGGCCACGCTGACTATATCAAGAACATGATCACCGGTGCTGCTCAGATGGATGGCGCTATCCTCGTTGTTGCAGGTACAGACGGTCCTATGGCTCAGACCAAGGAGCACATCCTGCTCGCTCACCAGGTAGGCGTTCCTGCTATGGTAGTATTCATCAACAAGTGCGATGACGTTGACGATCCCGAGCTTCTCGACCTCGTTGAGATGGATATCCGTGAGACTCTGTCAGAGCATGACTTCCCCGGCGACGATATCCCCGTTATCCGTGGTTCTGCTAAGGTTGCACTTGACAGCGCAAGCAAGGACATCGACGCTCCTGAGTACGCTTGCATCAAGGAACTGATGGATGCTGTAGATTCTTACATTCCTACTCCCGATCGTAAGGCTGACCTGCCCTTCCTTATGCCTGTTGAGGATACTATGACAATTTCCGGTCGTGGTACAGTTGCTACAGGTAGAGTAGAGCGTGGTATTCTTAAGCTCAACGATACAGTAGAGATCACAGGTCTTACAGACGAGCCTAAGCAGACAGTTGTAACAGGTATCGAAATGTTCCGTAAGCTCCTCGACTTTGCTGAGGCTGGTGATAACATCGGTACACTTCTCCGTGGTATTCAGAGAAGCGAGATCGAGCGTGGCCAGGTTCTTTGCAAGCCCGGTTCAATCCACCCCCACAAGAAGTTCAAGGGTCAGGTTTACGTATTAAAGAAAGAAGAAGGCGGCCGTCATACTCCTTTCTTCTCAAACTACAGACCTCAGTTCTTCTTCAGAACAACTGACGTTACAGGCGTTATCACACTTCCTGCTGATAAGGAAATGTGCATGCCCGGCGATAACGTAACAATGGATGTTGAGCTTATCACTCCTATCGCTATCGAAGAAGGTCTTCGTTTCGCTATCCGTGAAGGCGGCAGAACAGTAGGTTCAGGCGTCGTTACAGCTATCAACGACTAATTTACGACAGATCTTATATAATGCAATATCCGCTTTAATAAGCGGATATTGTTTTTATATATAGTTTTGAAAGGAGAGAATATGCATCTCCCTGAATATGTATGCGAAGTGCTTGATAAACTGACTTCCTGCGGATATGAGGCGTACTGCGTCGGTGGATGCGTGAGGGATCATCTGCTCGGGCAATGTCCTGATGATTATGATGTTACGACATCGGCATTGCCCGAACAGATAATCAGCGTGTTTTGCGGATACAAACTGCTTACAGTCGGGCTAAAGCACGGTACAGTTACCGTTATCATAGACGGAAAAACCGTTGAAGTAACTACCTTCAGATGTGACGGCGATTACAACGACCACAGACACCCAGACAAGGTCAGCTTCACATCACGGCTTGAAGATGATTTGTCAAGGCGAGATCTCACTATCAACGCAATGGCGTACAATCCTGCGACCGGTATAATTGATCCTTTCGGCGGCAGAGAAGACTTGAAGTCGGGAATGATCCGATGTGTAGGCGATCCGATGAAGCGTTTTGACGAAGACGGACTGAGGATATTAAGGGCGCTGAGATTTGCTTCAAGATTCGGTTTTGATATAGACAAGTCTACATCCGACGCCATACACAGACAGCGCTATCTTTTGGCGTATATTTCTGCCGAGCGGATAAATCATGAGCTTTGCGGTATACTTACCGGTGAGTGCTATCGGATTTTGCGGGATTATCCGGATATAATCTGCGAAATAATTCCCGAAATGCACGCTTGTATCGGTTACGAACAGCGTTCGAAATATCACGATAAGACGGTATACGGTCATATTATCGCTACTGTGGCGGCGGCTGAGCCTTCTGTAAAATTCAGGCTTGCAATGCTGCTTCACGATATAGGAAAACCGAATTGTTTCTTTATGAAAGACGGCGCAGGACATTTCTACGGACACGCAGAAGTCAGCCGTGATATTGCCGCAAAAGTGCTTGGCAGACTGCGTTTTGGCAACAAAATTACCGATGAGGTATTGTTTTTAATTGAAAATCATGGTATAGTTATTAATGATGATACGAGGTGTATAAGAAGAGGTCTTGCGAGATACGGAGAACAAGGTTTTCTTGATCTTATCAAGGTGCATTATTATGATACCTGCGGTAAAGCTCCGCAGTATTCATATGAGAAGGAATTATTTGACAGTATAAGAAAGCATACTCTTGATTTTCTTGAGAAAGAGCCGCCGATGAGCCTTAGCAAGCTCAAAATAAACGGGGCGGATGTTGCCGCTCTCGGCTTTTCCGGCAAGGCTATAGGCGAGGCGCTGCGTTTTCTGCTTTCTGCGGTTATTGACGGCGAATGTAAAAACGAAAAAGATGAGCTTATTTCTATATTAAGAGACAAGCAGTTGCAAGGGAAAGGTGAATGATATGTCGGCTACTGATATAGGTATTGATTTAGGAACGGCAAATGTAATTATTACGCTTGGCAACAAAGGTATCGTTGTAAACGAGCCTTCCGTTGTAGCTTACGATAAGAAAAAGCATTGTGTGCTTGCTGTCGGCAACGAAGCATACAAGATGATAGGCAGAACTCCCGAATATATCGTTGCGGTAAAGCCGCTTAAAGACGGCGTTATATCCGATAATGAGATGACGGAGGCAATGATAATCGAATTTATCAGAAAGGTCATCGGAAGAATTGTAAAGCCGAGGATCATCCTTTGCGTTCCGTCATCGGTTACGGATGTTGAAAACAGGGCAGTAGTAGAGGCAGCTCTGTCTGCAGGCGCAAGAAAAGTATTCATAATCGAAGAGCCGATTGCGGCATTGCTCGGAGCAGGTGTTGATATATCAAAGCCTAACGGTACTATGGTAGTGGATGTAGGCGGAGGTACCGCAGATATTGCGGTTGTATCGTTCAACGGCATTGTAAAGAGCTGTTCGCTTAAGATGGCAGGCAACAAGTTTGACGCCGCTATTATCAGAGGCGTTACTATGAAGTACAAGATCCTGATAGGCGAAAAAACAGCGGAAATGGCAAAGAAGAGCATTGCAAATGTGTATAATCCCACAGGCGAAAACAAGATAACCGTCAAAGGCAGACATCTGATAAAAGGCCTTCCCGAAAGCGTTGAGATAACCGATAAGGATATGTACGACTTTTTGCACGACAGCGTAATGGAGATAATAGGCAAAGTAAAAGAGGTATTTGAACAGACTCCTCCCGAGCTTGTCGGCGATATCCTCACAAACGGTATCATTCTTACCGGCGGCGGAGCTATGCTCAAAGGCTTTGCAGAGCTTGTCACCGAGGCAGTCGGCGCACCTTGCTATGTAGCTGACGATCCGATAGAATGTGTTGCAAAGGGCGTTGCAAAGGCATTTGATTATACCGATGAACTGCTTGACGGTTTTGAAAAGATTTCTCTGTACAGATATAAGTGATAAGGGAAGTTTTGTTGCGGAAGTTTATTACGGAAAGGGCATTTTACCGATACGGTAGGTAAAGTAAATAACATAAGTAAAACGGCAGACGCACTTTTCGTCTGCCGTTTTACTTAATATTATACAAAAAATGTCGGATTATGTTGACATCTTTTGAATAATATGATACAATCTTATTAACAGTTAACTGTTAATATTTTTTTCTCGGAGGGAAAACTTATGTTTTCAAACATTGGCGGAAAAATCAAAATTGTTGTAGTTGTATGCTTTGTTTTTGGCTGTATAGGAGCGGTTATCACTGCGATTTCATTTTGGGCGCAGATGGATAAAGGCGGAGCTTTGATGTTTTTGTATGGCCTGCTTGCAGGCGGCGGTGTGTTCTTGATTTCATGGATCGGCTCTTTTGTGCTGTACGCATATGGACAGATGGTTGAAAACACGGACTACATGACCTATTATCTTGAAGAGATTGCCAAAGAAACCAAGAAGCAGACAGCATTGCTTGCTGCTGAAAAAGGAGCGCCTGCTACAACCGCAAGAAGAGATCAATATGTAAGCGGTAACTCGGGTATGAGCAATTTCAGACAGAGCGCACTCGGGTACGGCACATCAGGAAAAAATAATATATGGCGCTGCAAAAACTGTGGCGAAGAGAATGCTGCAACATCAGTATTTTGTGCATCCTGCGGTGAGCATAAATAATTATTACATAATCAAACGGCAGACAAAAATAGTGTCTGCCGTTTTCTCGTTTATTATATAGCTTTGATTTATGCCTATGTTCAATCCCCGACCGTTCTGCTATCCCACGCATACCGCAAACATTCAGCAAGGTCGGAACTGCAGGTCGGTGCAACCGACGGCGACACGC
>JAEDNF010000296.1 GCA_016302655.1 Oscillospiraceae bacterium
GCGGCACAGCCTGCACCGTACTGAACAGCGCAAACGAGGCGGCTGTCGGGGCGTTTTTAGCGGACAGAATACCGTTTTACCGTATAGGAGAGCTTGTAGCCTGTGCTTGTGAAAATGTCAAGGCGCATAACTCGGTTACACTTGAGAATATACTTGACAGCGAGCAAGCGGCAAAGGAATATGTCCTTGCAAAAGTCTGACAGATAGAAGGAGGCACCTTTGAACATACTTAACATTTTACTCGGAATACTGTTATTCTTTATAATTATACTGGTTCACGAATTCGGTCACTTTACGGTAGCAAAGCTGTGCAATATGAAGATAAAGGAATTTGCTATAGGTATGGGGCCTAAGCTGTTTCAAAAACAGGCAGGCGAGACGGTTTTCGCTTTCAGGGCTTTACCCATCGGCGGTTCTGTCACGCTTGATGAGGATGTCCAGGATGACGACCCGAGGAGCTTCCGCAATCGTCCGGTATGGATGAGGATACTTGTAATTGCCGCCGGAGCTTTTATGAACTTTGTGCTGGGCTTTATTTTCTGTCTTGTTTCGGTGCTTTGTTCAAGCAGTGTGGGAACTACCACTTTAGCAGGATTTCAGGAAGGTGCGATAAGCTCTTCTGTGCTTCAGGCAGACGATAAAATACTGAAGATAAACGGAATGGATATCTTCACTACTATGGACATTTCGTTTCAGCTGACTAACTCAAAGGCAAGAGATGAAGGTTCACAGTATTATACCTATGATTTTGTCGTTGAAAGAAACGGCGAGATAATAGAGCTTAACGATGTAAAATTCGCTTCCCGTTCTTACGCCAAGCTGATAGCAAACTACAAGTCGCTGACAGAAGGAAAGACGGGCTATGCGGCTCTTCCGGGCGAATATTACGATATTGCGACAAACAGCTATACAGAAGCGTTCACGGCTCTTCAGCAAAGCGACAGCGAATTTGCCGAATCGTTCAGAAAAATAGCGGAGGAATATAAAAGCACCTACGCTACGGAAAATAACAGCTTGTACCTTGATTTTATTGTCTACGGCGAGAGGCACAATTTCTTCAATGTTATCTCGGCGGCAGGAGCAAACTTCCTGTCTTACGGCAGACTTATATGGATATCTCTCGGAAATCTGCTGACAGGCACCTACGGACTTAACGAAATATCGGGTCCTATCGGAGTTGTCCAGAGCGTAAGCGTCGTTGCTTCTTTCGGCTGGGGCTCGCTTATGACCTTAGCGGCGCTTGTAGCAATAAATGTCGGAATAGTAAATCTGCTTCCCATACCTGCTATGGACGGCGGCAGACTTCTGTTCCTGTTCATTGAGCTTATCAGGAGAAAGCCTGTCAAGGCAGAACACGAGGGAATGGTGCATTTTATCGGCATAGTTGCGCTTATGGTGCTGATGGTGATAGTGACATTCAATGATATAATAAGAATTATTACAGGCGGATAGAAATGAGCAGGAAAAAAGTAAAAGTCGGCAATCTGACACTCGGAGACGGACATATTTATATCCAGTCAATGCTGAATGTGCCTGCCGATGATATTGAAGGAAATGTAAGGCAGGCAAAGGAGCTTGAAGCGGCAGGCTGTGAGATAATAAGGACAGCTGTGCCTGATATTAAAAATGTCGGGCTTATATATGCGCTCAAAAATGCGGTCGGAATACCTGTCGTTGCCGACATACATTTTGACTACAGAATAGCGCTTGAGTGCGTTGCCGCAGGTGCGGACAAAATAAGGATAAATCCCGGTAATATAGGTTCACCCGACAGGGTAAAGGCAGTAGCCGACGCTTGCCGCAGTAAAAATGTGCCTGTAAGGATAGGTGTAAACAGCGGCTCTGTCGAGCGTGAACTGCTGAAAAAATACGGCGGTCCTACTGCACAGGCTCTTGCGGAAAGTGCGTCACGCCATGTTGCAATGCTTGAAGAAGCGGATTTTGACGATATAGTAATATCGGTAAAATCATCGGATGTAAAACTTATGACAGAGAGCTACAGGCTTATCCACAAGTCGTATGATTATCCGCTTCACCTCGGCGTAACCGAAGCCGGCACAGCAAGAATGGGCATAATTAAATCGGCGGCAGGAATCGGCTCATTATTGCTTGACGGTATAGGCGACACTATAAGAGTATCGCTGACAGCCGATCCCGTCCAGGAGATATATGCCGCAAAGGATATCCTTAAAGCGGTAGGAATCGGCGGCGGTGTGCAGATAGTATCCTGTCCCACCTGCGGAAGAACGGGTATTGATTTAATATCCATAGCAAAACAGGTAGAAGAAAGAACAAGAGATAT
>JAEDNF010000297.1 GCA_016302655.1 Oscillospiraceae bacterium
CTGCCCGAACTTGAGCAGAATCTTCGAATACAGCTCCTTGCTTATCTCATAATAATCCAGAGCCGAAGTCTTTCTGTCATTCTCGTACAGCTCAAAGCGCATTATTATCTCGCTGTAATCCTCGTTATAATAAAACACGCACAGCCAGTAACGGTTCTTCTCGGCATAATAATTGACAGGCTCAAGAGTAATAACCGCATTTAAGTCCGAGCCGATAAGCTCCGACAGCTCCGAAGGCTTGATATAGCAGAACTGCACCTTCTTTGTCATGGGCAAGGACTTTGCTTTTGCTTTAAGAGGAGTATCGGCGTGTTCCTGTTCCTTCTTCTTTTTGAAAAACAGCATATATACCTCCCGACATAGTTTTTATCCGCTGATATAAACATTTTATCACAGATAAGTCACCGTGTCCATATTTTTTTCACTTGTACTGAAAATTCCGATAATACAATTATCTGTCAAACTTCAAGGCTATATCACAGCTTTTTCACAAATCGGCTGTATACTACAGCCATAGTAATCAAAAAGACTCATTACCCTGCTTTTTTAAGAAAGGATGATATAAATGGCAGACGAATTCAACACATTCGGCAATACGGCAGACGGCTCTCAGGAGCAGAATTACACAGCCGAAAACAACACCGCCGTAAACGACACGGCTGCAGACAATACAGTAAACGCTTCTGCGGATAACCAAATGGCAGACAGCGTAGCAACCGATAATAACGTAAACGGCGGCACAGAACAAACCACAGGAAACAATTATGCAAACGGCTACACGACAAACACCGCAGGTATGAATAATACCGCATATAACGGTTATTCCTACGGTCAGCAAAACGGCACGAATTATACTCCGAATAACAACGGCACATATAACACATACGGCGGTGCGTACAATAACAATTACAGCTATAACGGTTATCCAAGCGGCGGTAATCAGTCTTATAATTACGGATATTCCGCCAATTACAATCAGAATAACGGGAATGCTCAGAATAATGCTCAGGGCAATATCTATGTAGCAAACACCGACAGCAATGCCGATACGAGCAAGAAAAAAAGCGGCGGCAAAGTCGGATTTGCGGCAGGCATTATTTCAGCCGCATTGTTAGTAGGCGGTCTTGCAGGCTTCGGCGGCACTCTTATCGGCAGTCAGCTCGGAATAATGACATCCGTTTCGGGCGAAGCCGACAACAATTCTTCGGATACATCAAAAGAAACAAGCAGTATTGTTCCTCCCTCTTCAACGCTTGATACTTCGACAACCGGTGCTCCCAATCCGCTTGACGAAAACAAGATAAACGACAAAACAAACAGCACTCTGCTCAATGCAGAAGAGCTATACGAAAAAGTAAAAGATACCGTTGTTGTGGTTTATAACTATCAGCGGGCATCGGGATATACCGAACCGGTTAAATACGGCAGCGGAAGCGGCGTAGTATTCACCTCCGACGGATATATCATCACAAACGCCCACGTTGTTGAAGGTGCTACAAAATTAACCGTACTTGCACCCGATTACAGCGATTCCGAAAATACAAACGAGTACGAGGCAACCCTCATAGGCAAAGACACTTACTCAGACCTTGCGGTGCTTAAAGTGGAGCGTGACGAGCCTTTTGAATATGCAAAACTCGGTGACTCGGATACTGTCAGAGTAGGACAGGATATATGCGTACTGGGCAACCCCAAGTCACTTATGAACTCGCTTACAAAAGGTATAGTTTCGGGACTTGGCAGAGCGTCTATCTATAACAGTGCATACGGCACAAGTACCATTCAGATCGACGCCGCAATAAACAGCGGTAACAGCGGCGGCGGATTGTTCGATATGTACGGCAATGTTATAGGAATCATCGATTACAAGCTGATATCCAACACAACAACGACCATAGAGAACATCGGATTTGCAATCACGATAAACGACGCAAAGCCGATAATAAACGACCTTATGACAAAGGGATATGTAACAAACCGTCCCGGTCTTGGCATAAACGGCGAGGCAATCAGCGACTACAGCGCATATCTGCAGGGACTTGAAAGCGGCGGTTTATATGTAACATATATCTCGGAGGATATGCCGGTTGCAAAAAGCGGACTTCAGGTAGGCGACATTATATGCAAGGTAAACGGCACAAGCGTATCATCAATTTCCGAAGTGCAGAATATCATAGGAGAGCTTAATATAGGCGATACTGTAGAGCTTACGATATACAGATCGGTAGGCGGAAGATATACGACTAAAAAGATAAATGTAGAGCTTGGCGAGATAGAGCT
>JAEDNF010000298.1 GCA_016302655.1 Oscillospiraceae bacterium
CTCCAGGTCATATAGTAAAGCCATGTTACACTGCTGTCTTCGGCAAATACCTTTTCGGGATCTGGGATATATCCGACTTCCGTCAGAGCAGTCATCTTTGTGCTATCGGTTATCTTTGCAAGGTTTGTATATTTGAGCGACTGTGCGGAGTGGTCTTCTTTATCGGGGTAAACATCGGTGCCGCTTATGTCGTATGTATTGGCGTTTACTGCCATTGCCGCCGCCTGACCGTTCCATACCCAGATGAGATTTGTCAGCTTATGATAGTTTTCAAGACGGTCGTAAAGCATATACCAGAGCTTCTGATAAAGCTGTTTGTTATAATCGTCCTTGCTCTTTAGTCCCCACCAGAACCAGCTTCCGCTTGCTTCGTGAAGCGGTCTCCAGATAACAGGTACGCCTGCGCTCTCAAGCCTCTGTAAATAAAGAGCGATGGTATCGATGTCCTTAATAACTACCTCGTACTCCTTAGTACCGGGAGTAACTGCGTTTTCAAGGCTGAAGTTGCGGATATCCTTTGAATAGAACGCTGTTCCCTTTACATTGTCATTGCTTATGTCAACGGGAACCTTCCAGTGCCAGCAGAAAGCGACAATACCGTTCTGCTCGTTGTGCCATTTTATAGCTTCTTCTATCTGGGTAAAATCGGGCTCGTCCGTTCCTTGTGCAAAAAGGAAGTCAAATCCCATTATAGCAGGCATATCACCGGTAGTGTTGTAGTACATAATGTTTTCGTACTGGTTTGCGTTTGAATACTGCTGTCCTGCAAGTATCTGCTTGCCGTATACGCTCTTAAGATAGTTGAACAGTTCAAGAGTCTCTTCGTTGGTGTTCTCGGATACAGGCTTTGTGCCGTCGGGAGTTTTCGCTTCAAGCTTCTTTATGAGTGCGTCAACATCCGTTTCGTATTTCAGAGCAACTTCCATATCGATATTGCCGTTTTCGTCAACGGCTATAGGATTTGAACGAAGAGGTCTTTCTTCCGAATTACCGGATGTAGTTGCACTGTCTGCAGGCGCAGAAGTATCGCCGCCGCTGCAGGCGGTAACAGACAGTATAAGTGATACGGCAAGAACCGCCGCTATTATTCGTTTCATACAGTGTTCCTTTCATAGTAACTTAATTTAAATTAAAATAAACGGGAAATTAATCCGTATAAGCTAATTATACCAAATAGAAAAAGGAATTTCAATAGCTTTTGCGTGAATTTAAGCCGTTTAAAAGCTATTTATCCATTTATTCAATAAAAAACCGCCCCGAAGTGTTGCTCGGGACGGCTTTGTTTATTCGTGGTTAATGAATTTGTCTATAATATACTTCGGACGGGCTTTGACTTCGGTATATATCTTGCCGATATACTCGCCCACAATGCCCAGCGCCATTATCTGCAATCCGCTTAAAAACCATATCGAGCACATTAGCGAGCTCCAGCCTGCCTGAGTATTTCCGAGACAGGTCTGCACAATGGTGTAGATTATCATTCCTATACTGATAAGGAAAACGAGAAAGCCTGCAACCGTGACGAATCTTATCGGCTTTATCGAGAAGCTCGTTATTCCGTCAAAGGCAAATGCAAGCATTTTTTTAAGCGGATACTTTGACTCTCCTGCAAAGCGCTCGCTCCTTTCGTAATACACGATATCGCTTTTAAAGCCTATCTGCTTTACGATTCCTCTGAGGAACAGATTGACCTCGTTAAACTGCGACAGAGCCTCAAGCGCTCTCTTTGATATAAGTCTGTAGTCTGCGTGATTGTCGATTATATCCACACCGAGAAGACGCATAAACTTGTAGAACATACCTGCCGTGCCTCTCTTGAACGCCGTGTCCGTCTTTCTTGACGAGCGTACGCCGTACACTATGTCACAGCCCTCGTGGTACTTGTCTACAAACTGGTCAACTACATTTATATCATCCTGAAGGTCAGCGTCCATTGATATCGATATGTCGGCGTGATCCTTTGCTGTCATTAGTCCAGCGAGCAAAGCGTTCTGATGGCCTCTGTTGCGTGACAGCTTGAGACCGGAGAACAGCTCGTCGCTGTTGTAAAGCTCCTCGATTATCTCCCAGGTTCTGTCCTTGCTTCCGTCATCTACAAATACCACACGGCTTTTTGCGGATATCTTACGGTCGTTTATAAGAGAAGTCATCTTTTCCTTAAGTCTTTTGGAAGTTTCATGCAGTACCGCCTCTTCGTTGTAACAGGGTACTACTATATAGAGCACATCGTTGTATTCCATTGTTTTCGGATTCCTTTCAGAAAATAAGTGATAAGCATA
>JAEDNF010000299.1 GCA_016302655.1 Oscillospiraceae bacterium
GACACGCAGGAATACTTTGTGTATTTCAAGTGGACTGCGGACAGCATGGCGGAAATAATTCAAACAGATGTGTGAAGCGGTGCAAATATGCTCTGAGCTTATTTTGTGTTGCCTTTGCAAAGCAGATGCGCCGCAGATTTTTCGTCAGGCTGTTTGCAGGACACGCAGGAATACTTTGTGTATTTCAAGTGGACTGCGGACAGCATGGCGGAAAATATGCAAGCAGATGCTTGTGAAGGTGACACAAATTAAGCTCAAAAACTCAATGACAGCCTCCGCAGGTTGAGCAGGAGCCTGTGCATCCGCCCATGGATACCTCGCAGGTATCGGGATCTTCACCGTCACAGCAAAGTGCAATAATGCCGTTAACTTCATTTAACAGCTTGTCCATATCGGTCTTTGCCATTGTAAAATCAGCCATATGCTCGTTCTGCATAACAAGGGTGTATAATCTCTGCATCTCCTTGTTGTTTTCGTCAAGCTTCTCCTTGCTCTGCTCCTCGGCAGATTTGCTCATCTCAAGAGCTACCTTCTGACGAACAAGATTGAACTCGCCTATAAGGTTCTGAAGCTCCTCATCGTTATCGTTAGCTATTCTCGCCTCGTTATAACGGATATAACGCTCGTCTGCCTGTATAGCCTTGCCGAGCTCTCTTGCTGCTTTGATTGCGTCCATTTTATTTTTCCTTTCTATAAGCCGTTTGCGGCAATAGTGATTTATATATCTTCCGGTAATACCGGCCGATCATCTTTGTTTTACGGTCAGTCGGTAACGCCGACCAACTCTCCTGTCACCGCCCACGGCAGTGCCTTCTTTACTTTAACGGTAACGAATTTTCCTATCATATCTTTTGTACCGTTAAAATCAACTATAACTCCGTGCCTTGAGTGACCTGTCATAAGGCCGTCGGCAGTTCTGCCTATTCCCTCGCAAAGCACCTCGACTTCTTTTCCGATAAAGCGCTCATACGCCTTTTCACCTATGGCGTTCTGGACATCGAGCAATTCTCTGAACCACTTTCCCTTTTCCTCGTCACTTACGGGATCGGGCATAGAAGCCGCCTTCGTACCCTCTCTCCTGCTGTAGATAAAGGTATATGCCGAATCGTAGCGGACTTTCTTCATAAGCTCGACTGTGCAGAGAAAATCTTCGTAGGTTTCTCCGGGGAAGCCGACTATAATGTCGGTAGTAAGCGCAACATCGGGTATTCTCTTCTTTGCATATTCAATAAGATCAAGATAGTGCGCCGTGTCATAGTGGCGGTTCATTTCTTTCAGCACTCTGTCACTTCCGCACTGAACAGGCAGATGCAGGTGATATGAGATATGCTCGCTGTCGGCTATCGTGTCGATAAGCTCATATGTGCAGTCCTTAGGGTGAGAAGTCATAAAGCTGAGTTTGAATTTGCCGGGTATCTTGTCAAGCTCTGACAGCAGCTTTGCAAATCCGAAGCCGTACTCTTTACCGTATGAGTTTACATTCTGTCCGAGCAGAAGTATCTCCTTATACCCGCCGTCAACAAGACTTTTTACCTCCGAGATGACCTCTTCGGGACGGCGTGAGCGCTCCCTGCCTCTGACATAAGGCACTATACAGTATGTGCAGAAATTGTTGCAACCGTACATTATCGGTACGCTCGCCTTGACTTTGCTTTCTCTTATTACGGGAAGCCCTTCCACAAGCACTCCGTCACTCTCGGGGATAGACAGCGTTCTGCGGTTTTCTGCAAGCTTTTCATATATCATCTGAGGAAGCGTGTGCATTACATGAGTGCCGAAAATTATATCTACCTGAGGGAACGATTTTCGCATCCTTGCCGCTATATGCTCCTGCTGAACCATACAGCCGCCGACTGCGATAATGAGATTTCTGTTCTTTTCCTTAAGCTTTTTCAGCGCTCCTATATTGCCGAAAACTCTGTCCTCGGCGTTTTCTCTTACCGCACAGGTATTGAAAAGTATCAGGTCGGCAAACGCAGTATCCGATGTAAAGCCGTAACCCATCTCGGCAAGCATACCCTTTATCTTTTCGCCGTCGCTGACATTCTGCTGACAGCCGAAGCTGTGTACATGGGCAAGCGGAATTTGCTCACGCAAGGAATTAATCTGTTTAACTTTTTCAATATATTCTTTCTGCTTTTGCAGTTCTTTATTAGTTATCTCAGTTACCAATCTGTTTCTCCGTTCAGTTGTGTATTCAAAGATAGTATACCATAAATCAATCCGCCGTAAGGCGGTGCGGCGGTAACGCCGTACTTTTGCCGTAA
>JAEDNF010000034.1 GCA_016302655.1 Oscillospiraceae bacterium
GCGTTTGGAGATTGACCGCAAGGGCAATCTCAGTGTCTGCGTGTGTTTCTCGCAGCCTGAAATAGAATGTCAGATTATAATTTGAAGTAGTCAACGCCGCCCTTGAACAGAAGCTGTTCCTTGTTGCCGTCGACATTTACGCAGGTATCACTGCTGATACGCTCGGTATGTCCCATCTTGCCCAGAACTCTGCCGTCGGGAGAGATGATACCTTCGATAGCGCATATAGAGCTGTTGGGGTTGTATGCAAGGTCCATAGTAGGTTCGCCGTTAAGGTCAACATACTGGGTTGCAACCTGTCCGTTGTCGATGAGCTGTCTGATAACTTCGTCGCTTGCGACAAATCTTCCCTCACCGTGTGAGATAGGAATATTGTACACTTCGCCGACCTTGCAGTGCATAAGCCAGGGTGACTTGTTGGTGCATATCTTTGTAAGCGCAAGCTGTGACTGGTGTCTGCCTATGGTGTTGTAGGTCAGCGTAGGACTTTCGCTTGACAGAGGAACGATCTTGCCGAAACGTACAAGGCCGAGCTTGATAAGCGCCTGGAAGCCGTTGCATATACCTATCATAAGACCGTCACGGTTGTAAAGCATATTCTCTACAGCGTCTTTTATCTTGGGATTACGGAAGAATGCATTGATGAACTTTGCCGAGCCCTCGGGTTCGTCACCGCCTGAGAAGCCGCCGGGAACTGCGATCATCTGGCTGTTTTCTATTCTCTTTGCAAACTCGTTTACGCTGTCTTCCATATTCTTTGCAGACAGGTTTCTGATAACGAATATTTCGGCTTCGCCGCCGTAGCGGTTGAATGCCGCCGCCATATCGTATTCGCAGTTTGTGCCCGGGAATACGGGGATAAGCACCTTGGGCTTTGCTATATTGCCGGGAGCCTTGTTTATAAGCAAATCACAGCCTTTATCGTAGGCAACGGATTCGGGCTTAGGCATCTCGGGGAGAGAATTTTTGAAGATAGGCTCAAGAACAGCGTCATATTTCTTCTCAAGCTCGGAAATATCAAGAACGACATCGCCTGCCGTGATGGTGTAATCACTTACCGTTTCACCGATAAGCTCTGCGCCTTCAATTTCGGATGAAGCCTCGATGATGAATGCGCCGTAGCAAAGACCGAATAACTGCTCATCGCTGAGAGCCTTGAGCTTTGCACCGATTCTGTTGCCGAGAGACATCTTGAAGATACCTTCAGCGATACCGCCGTGAGCAAGCGACCATACCGAAAGAGCCTTGCCGTCTGCTATAGCCTTTTCGACTGTCTTGAATACCGCCTTGACGCTTTCAAAGTCGGGCATCTTGTTTTCGTCGTACTTGGGAGCTATATAGTAGATATCGCTGCAGGGGAGCTTGAACTCGGCAGAGATTATCTTGTCGGATTTAGCGGTAGATACCGCAAATGAAACCAGCGTAGGCGGTACATCGATATGTTCAAATGTACCCGACATAGAGTCCTTGCCGCCGATAGCGCCGCTTGAAAGGGCGATCTGAGCCTTATATGCACCGAGAAGTGCCGCAAAAGGCTTGCCCCAGCGCTCAGGTTCTCCCTGTGTACGCTCAAAATATTCCTGGAAGGTAAGCCAGCACTTTTCGCTGCTGCCGCCTGCGGCAACTACCTTTGCGATACTTTCAACTACAGCAAGTGCCGCTGAATGATAAGGAGACTGACGGCTTACGAAAGGATCGAAGCCCCATGCCATTATTGAAGCGGTCTTTGTGTTGCCCGAAAGAACAGGGAGCTTTGCCGCCATAGCCTGTACGGGAGTCTGCTGTGTCTTGCCCGAATAAGGCATAAGCACCGTACCTGCGCCGATAGTCGAGTCAAAGCGCTGAACAAGTCCCTTCTGCGAGCATATATTGAGGTCAGTAACGAGCTTTTCCCACTCTTCCTTAGTATTGTGTCTGCCTGTAGAATAGCTTACTTCGGGCGCAGGAACATATATATCGGTGTGCTTTTCCGCACCGTTTGAGTTTAAGAACTCTCTTGAAATGTCACAGATAGTCTTGCCGTTCCAGTTCATTCTGAGTCTGGGATTCTCGGTAACTACCGCAACGGGAGTAGCCTCAAGGTTTTCCTTGCCTGCAAGAGCGATGAACTTGTCAACATCGTTCTTGTCAACAACAACCGCCATTCTTTCCTGCGACTCGGAAATTGCAAGCTCTGTACCGTCCAGTCCGTCATACTTCTTGGGAACTGCGTTAAGGTCGATTTCAAGACCGTCTGCAAGTTCTCCTATAGCAACCGAAACACCGCCTGCGCCGAAGTCGTTGCAGCGCTTGATAAGCTTTGTTGCGTTCTTGTCACGGAAAAGTCTCTGGAGCTTTCTTTCCTCGGGAGCGTTACCTTTCTGAACTTCTGCGCCGCAGGTCTCAAGCGATTCAACGCTGTGTGACTTTGACGAGCCTGTCGCACCGCCGCAGCCGTCACGGCCGGTTCTGCCACCGAGCAGAACGATAATATCGCCGGGTGCGGGACGCTCACGGACTACATTTTCAGCGGGAGCCGCACCGATAACTGCGCCTATCTCCATACGCTTTGCCATATAGCCGGGATCGTATATCTCGGCAACATGACCTGTTGCAAGACCTATCTGGTTGCCGTAGGAAGAATAGCCCTGTGCGGCAGTTGTTGTGATCTTTCTCGGAGGAAGCTTTCCGGGGATAGTTTCTTTAACGGGCAGAAGAGGATCGGAAGCACCGGTAACACGCATAGCCTGATATACATACGAACGGCCTGAAAGGGGATCTCTTATTGCGCCGCCAAGACAGGTTGCCGCACCGCCGAACGGTTCGATTTCGGTGGGGTGGTTGTGGGTTTCGTTCTTGAACATAAGCAGCCATTGCTCGTCCTTGCCGTCAACATCAACGGTAATCTTTACCGAGCAGGCGTTTATCTCTTCGCTCTCGTCAAGGTCGGGGAGCATGCCGTCCTTTTTCAGCTTTCTGACAGCGGCAGTTGCGATATCCATAAGGCATATCGGCTTTGCGCTTCTGCCGAGCTCCTCCTTGTCGAGCTTGTATTCTTTATAAGTATCTTCGATATACGAAGCGTCAATAGTCGCATTGTCGATTATCGTGCCGAATGTAGTATGACGGCAGTGATCCGACCAGTAGGTATCTATCATTCTGATTTCGGTAAGAGTCGGGTCTCTGTGTTCACTCTTGAAATATTCCTGGCAGAACTTGATATCTCCGAGATCCATAGCAAGAGCATACTTCTTGATAAACTCGGCAAGCTCGCTCTCGGAAAGACCGATAAATCCGTCAAGAACGGCAACATCTTTAGGAATGTCATATTTTACATCAAGTGTCTCGTACTGCTCAAAGCCGCACTCTCTTGCTTCAACTGCGTTGATGAGATAGTGCTTTATCTTTGAAAAATCCTCGTCCGAGATATCACCCTTTAAAATGTACAGCTTAGCATATTTAACAACGGGGCGTTCACCCTGACACAGCATCTGTATGCACTGTGCGGCTGAGTCTGCTCTCTGATCGAACTGACCGGGCAAAAACTCGGTAGCAAACATTTTTTCATCTGCCGCTGTCTCGGGCAGAGAATAATAAACATCGTCAACGGGCGGCTCTGAGAATACGGTAGGGGTTGCCTTTTCAAAGTTCTCCTTTGTAATACCCTCAGCGTCGTAGCGGTTAACGATACGGACATCTTTGATACCTTTGATCTGAAGTGCTGTCTTAAGGTCAGAGAGAACTGCCTTGCCCTCGACTGCAAACTGCGGCTTCTTTTCAACATAAATGCGATAAACTGACATAAACTTCCTCCGTCATTTTATTGTAAGCGTGCCTTAGCACGAAACATTATCTCATATTATTATACTACACATACGGCTTAATTACAAGCTTTTTATTTCTTCTCCGACACAAAAATCACTGCCCGAAGCGCCCGTAATTTGTACAGTAATTATATCCTGTTTCTGCGCATTACTGCCGTAGATGCGAACAGGGACATATTGCGGAGTAAGGCCGTTTGCATATTCTTCGCTTTCTCTGCGCTGGATAAGCACTTTTTCGGTTTTTCCGACACAGGACGCAAAATAGCTCTCTTTGAGCTGTTTTGCTATACCGCTCATTATACGGTAGCGCTCGGCGGCAACATCGGATGGTATACGCCCGTTCATTTTTGCCGCCGCCGTGCCTTCTCTTACCGAATAAGTGAAGACATGCATACCCGCAAATCCTACCTTTTTTACAAATTCACAGGACTCTCTGAACTCTTCATCGGTTTCACCGACAAATCCGACCATAACATCTGTAGTTATGGCGCAATCGGGAAAAGCGGCTCTGAGCTTGTTTACAATATCATAGTATTCGTCGGGAGTGTAGCGGCGGTTCATGCGGCTAAGCGTAGCGGCGCTTCCCGATTGGAGCGACAGGTGAAAATGAGGGCAGAGCTTTTTTTGCGCCGCCATTCTTGCTATATCGCTGTCTGTCAGAAGCTCCGGTTCGAGCGAGGAAAGTCTGACTCTTTCTACGCCGTTTACCGAGCATACGGTTTCTACTGCGTCGGCAAGCCTCAGTCCTATATCCGAGCCGTAGCAGGAAAGATTAATCCCTACAAGCACCATTTCTTTATGTCCGCACGATACCTGAAACTCGGTTTCTTCTTTTATATCGTCAAGCGGTCTTGAGCGTACCGAGCCTCTTGCAGTCGGGATAATGCAGTAACTGCAGAACCTGTCACAGCCGTCTTCTATTTTAATAAAAGCTCTGGTTTTGCCCATATCGGCGTTCCCGGTTTTTTCGTACTGCTTTTTCACGGGGCGGGGCGGAACTGCAACCTGTTTAGCGTTGTTTCTTGTGAAAGCGTCTATCATTTCTGCGAGCTTTTCTTTGTGCTCTGTTCCCGTAACTATATCCGCCGACAGTGAAGAGGCAACGGCAGGAAACGCCTGCGGAAAGCATCCGGTAAGCGCTACTATTTTCATAGGATCTCTGCGCTTGATACGCTCAATAAGCTGTTTTGCTTTCTTATCGCTGTTTTCTGTAACAGAACAGCTGTTGATAATTATAATATCGGCTGAGAAAAGGTCGTCTGTCCTTTCGTAGCCGTGTTCATCCATTGCTTTTGCTATCGTTGCGCTTTCATATTGATTGACCTTACAGCCGAAGGTCTGAATATTATATCTGATATTATCACATCCGTTTATGGTAAGTTTCACCAAAAGTAAACTTCTGATAGCTTTATTATACTTTATTATTACGAAATTTGCAAGCAAAGCGGCTTTTTTGAAAAAATACTATTGACCTTAATCGATAATGTGTTATTATATAGCTGTAAGGAAAACCTTACAGGCGGCGATAAGAGAAACATAATGTGTGGCTTTTCGACACCGGATGATGATTATTTGTAAAAGCGATTGACAACCGCCGCTTATTTTGGTAAAATGAAATCAACCGGAAAGGAAAGCCGAGGAAAAGAAAGGTAGGTTTTAAGTATGAAAACAGCAAATATCAGAATCAACACAATTGAAGATGTTAAGAATTTCGTAACGACAGTTACAAAGTGCAATTACGATGTTGATATCGTAAGCGGCAGATATGCAATCGACGCTAAGTCTATCATGGGTATATTCAGCTTAGATCTTTCTAAGCCTCTTGAGCTCAGAGTTCACTCTGATGACTGCGACGAGCTTATTGCTGAGCTTGATAAGTATATCATCAAGTAATATGTAAAAGAACGAGCCGCTGTGCAATGCACGGCGGCTTTTCTGTACCCAGTCAGATATAACTATAACAAAAAGGTCGGCGTTTGCCGACCTTTAATAATATCCGTGTTATTCAGCAGATTCTGTTGACTCGGTAGCTTCAGAGCTTACTGCCTCGTCAGATGAAGTAGTATCTGAAGATTCTGCAACCGATGAAGTATCGGAAGCTGTGCTTTCATCTGATGAAGTGTCTGAAGTCTCGGAAGTTGTGCTTGATGTATCCGATTCTGTGCTTGAAGTCTCCGATGTTGTGCTTGTAACAGATGAAGTAGTGCCCGATGTTGTGGAGTTCTGCTTGAAGTTACCGCTGTACATTACAATGAAGTTTACGACAAGAGCAACTATGAAGAAGATAAAAGCGGCAATCTTTGTCATTTTGTTGAGCTTTGCTTCATTTGATCTTCCGGAGTTTTTCTGATAGTAGTTATCTGCACTGCCGCCTGCAATTGTCTGTGACATACCTTGCTTTGTATCCTGCATAAGTACGACCAGTACGATGAAAACACAGGCTATTATCAGAACAATAGCACTGATTATTTCAATTATTCCCATTTATATGTCCTCCTTATAGGAATAGGATAAGTCGAATTTTTCGCACATACCCAAAATTATTCTAACACGCAAATGCTATTATAACATATATGCAAATAAATTGCAAGGGCTTTTTTACATTTATTTATCGGCAGAGAGTGCTTTTTTTCCTATATCATGACGGAAGTGCGCTTTTTCAAATGTTATACCGTCTACAGCCTTATATGCCTTGTCAAGAGCTTCTTTCAGAGTATCACCGTAAGCGGTTACGCCGAGAACTCTTCCGCCGGCTGTCAGGAACTTGCCGTTATCAAGTTTTGTGCCTGCGTGATATACAAATGCACCGTCGCACTGACCGTTTTCGTCAAGTCCGCTTATTTCTTTGCCTGTCTCGTATTTTTCGGGATATCCGCCGCTTGCCATAACAACGCAGGCGCAGGATCTGTCAGCCCACTTTATATCAAGCTCGTCAAGTTTTTCTTCCCAGATTGCTTCGATTATGTCCATAATGTCGGTTTCAAGCAGGGGGAGAACTACCTGAGTTTCGGGATCGCCGAAACGGCAGTTATACTCGATAACCTTAGCACCGCCGGGAGTAAGCATAAGTCCGAAGTAGAGACAGCCTTTGAAAGGTCTGCCTTCTGCCGCCATCGCCTTTATGGTAGGAAGGAAAATCTTTTCCATACATTCCTGCTGTTTGTCGGCTGTGTAAAGGGGATTGGGTGCTATTGTGCCCATACCGCCGGTGTTCAGACCTTCGTCATTGTCATATGCACGCTTGTGATCCATTGAGCTTACCATAGGCTTTACTGTCTTGCCGTCGGTAAATGCAAGAACGGTAACTTCGGGGCCTGTCATAAACTCTTCTATAACTATCTCACTGCCGGACTTGCCGAACTTGCCGTCAAGCAGCATTGATTTAACTGCGTTTTCTGCTTCCTGCTCGTCTTTTGCTATGATAACGCCCTTACCGAGAGCAAGACCGTCGCATTTGATAACAGCGGGGTAGCTGTTCTGATTTTTCAGATATTCGATTGCAGAGTCAGCATCGGTGAAGGTTTCGTAAGCGGCAGTAGGTATGCCGTATTTCTTCATCAGAGCCTTTGAAAATACCTTGCTTCCTTCAAGAATAGCGGCATTTGCACGAGGACCGAATGTCTTGAAGCCCTCTTCGTTGAGTCTGTCTACCATTCCCATTACCAGCGGATCATCGGGTGCTACGAAAACATAGTCGGGGTTAAGCTTCTTAGCAAGCTCAACACAACCATCAATATCGGTTGCCTTGACATTGAAGCATTCGGCATATTTTGATATACCGCCGTTGCCGGGTGCGGCATACAGCTTATCAACCTTCTTGGATTTTGAAAGAGCCATAATTATTGCGTGCTCTCTTCCGCCTCCGCCTATTACAAGTACATTCATTTTTTATCTGCCTTTCTTTAAATAATTATTCTACGATGAGTCCGAGCAGCTTTGCAAACATAGCCGCCTGCCATACATCGACCTTTGCACCTTTCAGTTCTGCTCCCGTATCGGACACTGTCAGTCCCTCTATGTTACAGGAGGTGAAATCGAGTTCTGCAAGCTTTGTTCCGAAAAACACAGCCTTTGCGAAACCGACATTTTGAAGCTGTGTCTGCTTTATCTCACAGGAGGAGAAAAGAGCAGAGGAAAAGTCGGTATCTGTAATACGGACATTACTCAGCTTTGAACGCTGAAAATCCGACAGTTCAAAACTGCCTCCGTCAAAGATGACATTCTTTTGATATGAGCCTTTGAAAGCCGCTCCTACTGCCTTGCAGGAAGAAAAACTGCACTGCTTGAAACAGCTGTCGGAAAAGTCGCTGTTTGAAATGTCACAGCCTTTAAAAACACAGTTTATAAAAGTGCATTTTGCAAAATCGCAATCGGTGAACCTGCTTGCCGAAAACAAGCAATCCTTAAAATACAGCGATGAAAAATCCGTGCTTTCGCAGTACAGCTTTTCAAATCTGTCTGCGCAAAAGTCCGTTTCATCTTCTCTCGCACGCTCAAGCTCGCTGTTTATATCGGTTATCGTAATAAGCGAGCCGGGCAATGCAGGTCGGGTTATTTTAACGCTCATTTCATTTTATCGAAAAGCCCGAAATTGCGTTTTTGATAATATTTTGTGCATTTCCGTTAGGATCGGAATAACAATTTGCTGTTACGGTATAAATGTAGTTACCGCTTACGAACAAATAGGTGTGCTGATCGTAAACAAGAGAAATAATTATGTGGTATGCATTGTTGCCGTTTATTATTTCGGATGATGAATAAGTTACTTCACATCCTACATCCTTAAGATCCTGAGCCAGTTTCTTTCCTATACCGTTAAGGTCAAGCCCTGTATAATCATCTCCAAGCTCGCTCTTTGTGGATTTAGATACATAGATAGAAGCAACAGCTGTTCCACCTTCTTCGTGCATAGCCAATACCTCATACGACTGATCGCCGACATCAGCCCATACAGAAGAGTCGAGGTTCAAGGTAAATGTACCATCGCTGAAGGTAATATAGTCTACCGGCTTAGGAGTTTCTTGCTTTTTAGTGGTAGAAGTTGCTTTTGTCGTAGCGGTAGTAGTGGCTTCCGGCTTTGTCTCTTTAACGGTTGTAGTTGTAGCCGCAGGCTTGGTTTCGGGTGCTTTTGTTGTAGTTTCGGGCTTTGTTTCTTTTATGGTTGTGGTGGTAGCCGCAGGCTTGGTTTCTGTTATTGTAGTTGTTTCGGGTGCTTTTGTCGTTTCGGGCGCAGCTGTCTCAGACGCTGTAGTTTCTGCCTGTGATGAATTTACATCACTTGTTTCGGGTACAGAGCTTTCTGAGCTTTCAGTCGTGCCTTGCGGGCTTGATGTGTTTACATTGGGCAGTGTGATCGCTTTGCCCGAACAACCGGCAAGCATTATTGCCGTAGCTGCAAGACAAATTATGGCTATTGCTTTTTTCATATCTGTTCTCCCTTTCTGTAAAATATCTGATTTGTATATAAGAAGCGGATTTACGCTTGATACTATACTACTGTCAAAACCGGTCGCTTTTATCCTGTGTTTTCATTCTTGCTCTTTCAAGAATGGCAAAAGGAGTAGACGCCGTATCGGTAAACTCAGCTTTTCTCGGAGTCATATATCTGAAAATAACAGTTTCATACTTTGAAGTGACCGTAACCGTATAGCCTACTTTTCTGAATATCAGCGTAAGCGGTCTGTATTCAACATTCCGAACATCACAATAGCGGAATATATAAGTGCGCCTTT
This sequence comes from Oscillospiraceae bacterium, assembly GCA_016302655.1. GTDB lineage: Bacteria > Bacillota > Clostridia > Oscillospirales > Ruminococcaceae > Ruminiclostridium_E. The sequence goes on from JAEDNF010000034.1 coordinate 9,536, forward strand.
TATTGTATATCCGCATCGTTTTGTCGTTTGCTTCATATCTGTACTGCCGTTCGCCGCCCGATACCCATAATATGTACCATATCGGAAGTATTGGCAGTATCACGGCGAGGGCTATCATAATTACTATATTGGATATGGTATGTAAACTGCCGAACAAACCACCTATGACAGCAGATATTGACATAAAGACAAGTATCGGTTCTATTACAGCGGATACTATAATCTTTGCCGTTGCACCGATTGAAAGCTCCCTGAATGATCCGCTTTGTCTGAACTCAAATCTGCCGTCAAGAAGATCGTCATTTACTGCTTGAAAGTGCATAATACTCCTCTCAGGATGGCACTCTTAGATATTAATCGGTAAAGGTAAACGAAGCCAGCAGCTCTTCAAGATCGGCTTTTTCTGAGTCGCTTGTATCCGGGGTGTAAGCAGACTGGAACACAAATAATTTATCGTTGTGCATCTGTAAACGCTGATCCAGAATTACCGTTATATCATCGGTCGCCTTATATTCTGTGAGCAAAAGATATGCGTCATTGCCGTTTATCTTGATTTGTTCCGAGCTTTTGAAATTATAGCTGTCAACCGACTTTAAACTATTTATAGTTTGCTCGGCAGCCTGCTTTAATGTAATTGATTCGCCGCCTAACGATAAAACCTGTACGCCGGTGCTGAT
>JAEDNF010000035.1 GCA_016302655.1 Oscillospiraceae bacterium
AGAGGCTCTATCGGCATAGTATTGCAGGATACCGTAATATTCAACGATACGATAATGCAGAATATCCGTTACGGCAGGCTTGACGCTACCGACGAAGAAGTCATAGCGGCGGCTAAAACAGCCCGTGTCGCTGATTTTGCCGAAAAGATGTCGGACGGTTATCACACTATGCTGTCCGAAGGCGGCGGTAATCTGAGCCAGGGACAGCGCCAGCTTATAGCAATAGCAAGAGCTGTGCTTGCAGACCCCAAGATACTTATTCTTGACGAGGCAACATCAAGCATAGATACACGAACCGAAGTACAGATACAGGAAGCTATGCTTGCGCTGATGAAAGGCAGAACAAGCCTGATAATAGCACACAGGCTTTCTACAATCCGTGACGCAGACAAGATAGTAGTTATAGACAAAGGAAGAGTTGCAGAAGCAGGAAATCACGAAAAACTGCTCAGTGAAAACGGTGCTTATGCAAAGCTGTACAATACGCAGTTTGCAGGTATCAGCACCTGATATCAGGGGAAGAATATGCATTTTGTAGACGCTAAAGGTATACTGTCGGCAAAAAACGGTATGAATATCTACAGGGGATGCACTCACGGCTGTATATACTGTGACGCACGCTCCGACTGCTATAATATGCAGCATGACTTTGAGGATATTGAAGTAAAGCAGAACGCTCCCCTGCTTCTTGAAAAGGCGCTCATATCAAAGCGAAGTCTGTGCATGATAGGCACAGGTGCAATGAGCGATCCTTATATGCACTGTGAAGAAAAACTGTGCCTGACAAGAAGATGCCTTGAAATTATTGATAAATACGGCTTCGGAGTTGCTGTTCAGACTAAATCCGACCGTATTCTTCGTGACAAAGACCTGATAATCAGCATAAACCAAAAAGCAAAAGCTGTTGTTCAGATGACTCTTACTACATACGATGAACAACTGTGCCGAATACTTGAACCTAATGTCTGCACTACAAAGCAACGATATGAAGTGCTGAAGCAATTTCAGAGCGTCGGAGTGCCTACGGTTGTATGGCTGTCGCCTGTACTGCCGTACATTAACGATACGGAGGAAAATCTGAGAGGTATCCTTTCCTACTGCTTTGACGCAGGCGTCAAGGGTATTGTCAATTTCGGTATGGGAACAACAATAAGAGACGGCGACAGAGAATACTTCTACTCTGCCCTTGACAAACATTTCCCCGGGATGAAGCAAAGGTACATAAGAAAATACGGCAATGCCTATGAATGTCCGAGCGAAAACAGCGAAAAGCTGTACAGAATATTCTTTGATGAATGTAAAAAGCATAATGTTATGAGCGATCCCTACGAGATTTTTTCTTATCTCAGCGAATTTCCCGATAAAAATGAACAGATGATGTTGTTCTGAGCTGTTAAAATAAGGTTTATATTTTCATAGTAAAATCATAGTCACAATAAATAAAAATTACGAAAGGGTGAAGGCAATGAATATCAGAGAATTAACAAAAGATGAACTGCCGCAGTGCGTAGAAGTCATACGCAAGAGCTATGAAACTGAAGCTATCGCATTCGGAATTACGGAAATGAACTGTCCAAACCACGCAAGCTTTATTACACTGGATCAACTTCTTCTGTCTACGGAATGGGGGCTCAGATATTACGGAGCTTTCAAAGATGACGAGATGATAGCTTGCTTCGCTCTTGAAAAGAAATCTGACAAAGAATATGAATTGCAGTATTTATCGGTAACACCAGATAACAGAAACAGCGGTGTAGGCGCTAAGTGCCTTGAATTTGCCAAAAATGAAGTCAACCGTATGGGCGGCACTACCATTAACGCAGGCGCTGTCCACCAGAGCGTTATGATCCGCAACTGGTACGAAAAGAACGGCTTCAAGCAAAAGGAAGTACACAGAATAACACAGCTTCCTTTTGCGCTCGGTATTATGAGCTGTAATGTAGAGGAATAAGAATAATCGAGGAGAGCCTTTTGACTCTCCTTTTATACAAATATGGCATATAGGTACAAGTCAAGCTCGGATTTGAAACGGAGAATAATATGACTACTCAGGAAAACTTAAAAGTAACCGGATACAGCTCAGACGGTTTTATCGGAGAATATCAGAAATTGATACGGCAAACTGTTATTCCCTATCAGTACGGCGTACTTTGCGACAATTTGCCGAATACCGAAAAGAGCCATGTTGTAAAGAATTTTGAAAATGCGGCAAGAGCGCTTCACGGCGAAGATGTCGGCGACGGCTTTTACGGAATGGTGTTCCAGGACAGCGACGCCGCCAAATGGTTGGAAGCGGTGGCATATTCTATTGCTCTTCATCCCGATGAAAAGCTGTCCTCTGCCGCAGACGAACTTATCGAAAAGATAGCAAATGCTCAGGATGAAGACGGATATCTCAATACATATTTCACTATCAAAGACCGTGACAAGAGATGGACTAATCTCCTTGAGGGGCATGAGCTTTACTGTGCGGGACATATGATGGAGGCCGCCTGTGCATATTATGAAGCTACAGGCAAGCGCAGACTGCTTGATGTGATGGAGAAGAACGCCGAACATATCTACAACCACTTTATCACCGAGAAGAACGAAGGCGTACCCGGTCACCCCGAGATAGAGCTTGCGCTTATGAAAATGTACCGTGTGACAGGCAATAAGAAGTGGCAGATACTTGCCGAGCATTTTATTGATGAGCGAGGCGTGGATCCTCATTTTTATGAGAAAGAAGCTGCGAAGAGGAACTGGAGCGTATGGGGGAACAATCCGACCTCATACGACTATCAGCAAAGCGGAAAACCCGTAAGAGAACAAATCGACGCAACCGGTCATGCCGTAAGAGCTGTATATCTATACACGGGTATGGCGCTTCTCTCAGCAAAAAACGGTGATAACGAGCTGTATGACGCTTGCAAAAGGTTATGGAGCAGTATTACCCAAAGAAGAATGTATGTAACGGGAGGAATCGGCTCAACGGTACTCGGAGAGGCATTCACAACCGACTACGATCTGCCGCCCGATACGGCGTATGCCGAAACCTGCGCTTCCATAGGTCTTATGTTTTTTGCAAGCGCAATGCTTAAAAACGAGCTTAACGGCAAGTATGCGGATGTAATGGAAACAGCATTCTACAACACTGTTCTCGCAGGAATGCAGCTTGACGGCAAAAGATTCTTCTATGTAAATCCGCTTGAAGCCGTTCCCGGAATATCGGGAGAGTCTCCCACCCACCGTCACGATCTTATCGAAAGACCTGAGTGGTACGCCTGCGCCTGCTGTCCGCCTAATGTTGCAAGACTTATCGGCTCATTCGGCTGTTATGCCTACGGCGAAAACAGCGATACCGCTTTCTGCCATATGTTTGCGGACGGAACGGTAAAATTTGATAACGGTATGGAGCTTGTCTGCAAGACGGATTATCCTTATGATATGACGATAGATTATTCGATAGTTCACGGCGGCAGTCTTTCTGTAAGAATACCCGGTTGGAGCAAAGAATTCACACTGCTTATAAACGGCGAAAAACACCGGATAACCCCCATTAACGGCTATATTATGCTCAATGTTAAAGACAATGACGAGATACGGATCATCCTTGATGATACCCCGAAATTTGTCTATCCGTCCGTAAAGATCCCCTCGGTAAGCAATATGGCGGCTGTTCGCAGAGGTCCGCTTATATACTGCTTTGAACAGGCAGATAACGGTGATATACTCAGCATTGCATTAAAGCGTGGCGGAAATATAAGAGTATGTGAAGATACTTCCGATAATGATAAGCGTATAGTAAGACTTGAAGTTGACGCTGTAAGAGAAAAAGATAACGGCGACCTATACAGCTTAGTTCCGCCCGAATTTTCGGATATTAAAGCTATTGCAGTTCCGTATTACACATGGGCGAACAGAGGCAAAAACGCTATGCGTGTGTTTATGCCGCTGTACTGATACTAAAACCAAGTGAAAAACGCCGTGCAGGTGAAATAAATCTGTGCGGCGTTTATATTTATGCCTTTTGGCAAATCATATTAAATAACACTGATTTTATGTGATTTACTTGATTTTTTACCGTAACAGTGCTATAATCATTTTTGTAATCTTTATGAAAAGAAAGGAAAAAATACAATGAGCGAATGTACCCACGACTGCAGCACCTGTTCTCAGAGCTGCGGTGACAGAACACAGCCGCAGAGCTTTCTTGAAAAGCCCCACGAGCTGTCCGATATAAAAAAAGTTATAGGTGTCGTCAGCGGTAAAGGCGGCGTAGGAAAATCTATGGTGACTTCTCTTCTGGCTGTAACAATGCAGAGAAGAGGCTTCAAGACAGCCGTTCTTGACGCTGATATCACAGGCCCTTCTATTCCTAAGGCATTCGGTCTTCACGATAAGGCAATGGGAGATAACAACGGAATTTATCCTGTTATGACAAAGACAGGTATCGAGGTTATGTCGGTAAACCTTCTTCTCCCCGATGAAACCGATCCTGTAGTATGGAGAGGTCCTGTTATCGCAAATACCGTAAAGCAGTTCTGGACAGATGTTATCTGGAATGATGTTGACTATATGTTTGTTGATATGCCTCCCGGAACAGGCGATGTGCCGCTGACCGTATTCCAGTCGCTTCCGATAGACGGAATAATAGTTGTTACTTCTCCTCAGGAGCTTGTTTCTATGATAGTCGGAAAGGCTGTCAAGATGGCAGAAATGATGAATGTCCCCGTTCTCGGCATAGTTGAAAATATGGCATATTATGAATGTCCCGACTGCAAATCACGCCACAGCATTTTCGGTGAGAGCCATATTGAAGAAGTTGCCGCAAAATACGGCATACAAAGCACAGCAGGAATGCCTATCAATCCCAAACTTGCCGCCGCCTGCGACAAAGGAATGATAGAGCTTTTTGAAGGCGACTGGCTTGACAAAACTGCTGATGTGATAGAAAATCTGAAATAAGCAAACAGAACAAAACCGCAGAAGGACATCTGCGGTTTTTAGCAGAAGGATTGTCAACTTATATTATCTAAAAGTTGACAATAATGAGGTGCAAATGAAAGTAAAAGAACAGGTACTTCTTATTCTTAAAAGCAATAAAGGAAAATTTGTTTCGGGCGAAGAAATCGCAAACAGCCTGTTTGTCAGCAGAAACGCCATCTGGAAAGCTATCAATTCGCTGAGGTCTGACGGCTTTACTGTTGACGCAGTACAGAACAAGGGTTATATGCTTACTTCCGACGGCAATATGAGCGACAATACCGAGTATTGCAAACTCAGGATATTACAGCAGCTGAAGAAAAACGCCTCTTGCGCAGAAATAACGGTAAAAAAGACGGTTACTTCAACAAATACTCTTCTGAGAGCCGAAGCGGAAAAAGGTGCGGCTCACAAAACGGTGCTGATTGCCAATGAACAGACTCAAGGCAGAGGAAGACATTCCAAGAGTTTCTTCTCCCCTGCCGACAGCGGAATATATATTTCGATACTCCTGCGCCCCGACTTTAATGCCAATGACGCTTACCTTATTACAACGGGTGCGGCGGTGGCAGTTGTCCGTGCGATAAAAGAAGTATGCGGTATCAGTGCAGATATAAAATGGGTCAATGATATAATGCTTGACGGAAAGAAGATATGCGGTATCCTTACCGAAGCGGTAACCGACTTTGAAAGCGGATGTCTGCAATATGCGGTAGTCGGAATAGGCATCAACATTTCCCGTCCGAAAGGGGGATTCCCTGCCGAAATCGCCGATATAGCTTCTTCTCTGTATTCCGATGAAGTAGCAGACACGGATATAAAATGCAGTCTTGCCGCAGAGATACTGAACAATTTCTTTGAGATATACGAGCATACGAGCCAATCAAAGCTTATAAACGAGTACAAAAAATACTCTGCCGTTCTTGGAAAGCGAATAAAAGTAACTGTCGGTGAGCAGTTCTATTTTGCTACAGCTGTTGATATTGACAGCAAGGCAAGGCTGATAGTAAAAGATGACAGCGGAAAAACACATACGCTGTCATCTGCAGAGGTTTCAATTTCACAATATTCAAAGCAATAATGAAAATTGAGGGGAGTTTTTCAAACTTGAAAACTCCCCTTAAGATTTTAATTGTTGCCGATTGATAATATTATCAATACTTATCGTTAGGATCTTCCTTGAAGTCGGCTACCTCATCGGATACCATTTCTTTCGACTTCTTTTCCGGCTTCTTGCTGTCTATAATTATTTCAAAGCTCTTATCATCGGGCTTTGACTGCTTCGGTGCGGAAGAGGACTTTGACTGAACTTTTTCGGCTTTGTCTGCTTTATTATCCTTAATTGCAGGTTTTGAAGGCTTGTTGGGTGTTTTTGCCGACGGCTTCTTGTCAACCGAAGAAACGGCATCGGTCTTTAAGTCAGGCTTATCTTCGGATGCGGTTTTGCTGTTATCATCGGTTTTTACTTCAGCGTCGGATTTGTCGGACTTTGCAGTCTTATCCTCGCTTGCCGCTATCTCCTTATCGATAACGAACTTTGATACCATATCATCAAGCACATTTGCCTGTACAGAAAGCTCCTGTGCAGACGCCGCACATTCTTCGCTTGTAGCAGAGTTTGTCTGAACAACCGATGATATCTGATCAACGCCTACTGTTATCTGCTCAATAGCCTCTGCCTGCTGTGCACAAGCGATGGAAATATCACTCACAAGGCCGGTCGTTTCGGTGGTAGTGGTAACTATCTCCCTGAGTGTTTCGGCAGTCTGATTTGCAATCTTTGTGCCGTTCTCCACAGCCTTCATCGAATTCTTGATAAGTTCGGTTGTTGTGCTTGCCGCTTCGGCAACCTTACCTGCAAGATTTCTTACTTCGTCGGCTACAACGGCAAAGCCCTTGCCTGCTTCGCCTGCTCTTGCGGCTTCGACAGCGGCATTAAGAGCAAGGATATTTGTCTGGAACGAGATATCGTCTATAGTTCTTATTATCTTAGCGATTTCCTTTGAGGTGTCGTCAATCTCACGCATAGCGTCGAGAAGTCCGTTCATCTGTTCGTTGCCGGATTCAACAAGGCTTGTTGCCTTTGCGGAATTATCAGCCGCATCGGTGGCTCTTGCCGCATTGCGATTAACCTTTTCGGCTACCTCACTAAGCGATGCTGACAGCTCTTCAACCGAAGCCGCCTGCTTTGTTGCTCCGCCCGAAAGATTTCCTGCGGCAGCCGCAACCTGCTGAGAACCTGTAGCTACCAGCTGTCCTGCCTTATTGATATTGTTCATGATCTTATTGAGCGAAATCATTATATGCTCATAAGAATCCTTCAGCGGTGCAAAGTCGCCGAAATAAACATCTGCGGGCTTATAGGTAAGATTGCCCTTTCCGAGCGATTCGAGCATATTGTTGATATCGGTAATAACTTCGTTAATATTCTTGCTGATAAGGTTTGTGCTTTCGCTGAGCTGTGAGATCTCCTTATCAATATTATTGCCGAAGTCAAGCGGCGGCTGATGAAGATCGCCGTGCGACAGCGTTACAATCTGATCGGAGCACTGCTTTACGGGCTTTATTATCTTCTTGACAATTGTGATAATGAGAATAACGGATAATACAAAGCATATTGCCGCAACTATTGAACCGATGATTATTGAATTGTAAATGTTTCCGGTATGTTCGGAAGGCGTAGCTATCATAAGACAGCTCCAGCCGTTTGTATCTTCAATGGGAGCGTAGCTTACAAATTTGTCTTTTCCGTCAAGCTTTACTTCCGCAAAACCTGTTTCACCGTTAATTGCCTTAGCCGTACATTCGGCTATTGAGCTGTAGGAAGAATCGTCTTCAGCAAGTGTAATATAACTCAGATGCTCTGTAAGCAGGGTGCTGTCGGGCTGTGCGATAACATAGCCGTTGCGATCTACTACTAAAGCATATCCCGTTTCACCGATAGAAATATTTCCGATAACATCGGAGAAAACATCAACATTGAGCTTTACATGAAGAACGCCCATTACATTCTTGGCAATATCCGTTGTATGAATAGGTACATATATATCGGATACGAGATATGTGTTTTCATTGAGCGTATAAACATAAGGATCGGTGAAAATCACTTTATTTTCACTGTAACAGCTCTTATAATTTTCGTCCGAGCTGTAATCCTTATTCTCATCATTGACACATTCGGCCACCTGGTTTATCGCATTGACATCTATGTAATAATCGTAATCGTCACGAAGCGAAAGACATTTGTTCCTTACCGTATCCGGATCTCTTAAGTCAAGCAGACTTGTATCGACGGTAAGCTGTGTTATCGAATCAATGACATTGTTCACCTGATTGGATATAGTTGTAGACGCCATGCGGGCAACTTCATCCATCTGAGTAACAAGAGCCTCTTTAAGATATGTGTAGCTTAATAGAATATTTATTCCGCCGACAAGCAACAGCGAACCGCCCACCGCAAGACACATCCACTTGAATATTCTTCCGGTAAGCGACTTCCTCTTCTTATTAATTTCTTTTACATTTTCAGAGAGCTTGCCAAGCCCTTTTTCTAATTCTTTATTCTTTGCCATTTGATTTACCTCGCGAGAAAGGGAAATACGATCAAATCCGACCGTTTTCTATTAATTAATGATATCACATAGATTAAATAAAGTCAAATGAAAAGCCGTTTTCACATCATTTTTCAACAAATCTAACAAATAAAATTGCGATATTTTGTACATAAACAACAAACTCCCTGCAACGCAGGGAGTTTACATTTTACTTTAATATAGGAGCAAAACGGATACGGATGTTCGGCATTTTATTAATTGTCGAATAGGTGTTCAGCATCCAGTCATCACTGCCGTCATTGACATTCTCTCCGCTTGCGGGAGGAGCGAATATCTTCAGCGTCATATCGGTTTCGCTGTCGAGAGGCTTCTCAAAAAAGGCAGACATAAGGTCTATTGTCTTTGCGTGGGGAGCTTTATAGAACCACTTGCCGTTTATCTCCATCATAAGATTAAGCTCTGCGTCTTCTCCGTCAAAAGTGATCTCGCAGAATGTGGGATTCTTTTCAAAGTGAAGAGGAATTTCTATACCCTCTGCATCTTCCGAACCGCCCCAGCGCAGTTTTACGGGGAACTGTGCCTCGCCTGCCGCTTTTATCTCGGGATAGAAGTATTCGTCGTGAATGATCTCTTTGTATGTCTTCATAACCGGCTGTTCAATACCGCAGTCGGCATTGTTGGGATCTTCAATCTCAAGTCCGAGTCTGCCTCTGTCACGGAACTGATAGAAGGTAAATCCGTTGAACCAGCCCTGATCCTCATCGTTTTTGAGCATATCGCAGAATTCTTTTACCATCTCTGCCTGATCATAAGGTCCTGTTACATCGCCGTCGGCATTGAACTCGCTCATTACCATAGGCTTCTTTACACCGCCGCAAAGCTCTCTGTAGCGCTTCTCGGACAGCTTTGTAAGGTTATATGTATCGGCAACCTTGCTTCTGCCGAATGAAGTTCCGCCCTCGTCGGCAACATCAAAAGGCCAGCCCCAGTGAAGCGCCATATACTTGTCAACAGACCAGATGTCCGTTGCTCTTACAGCGTCGGCAAATTCCTTCTCCATTTCTATCTCGCCGCCCTTTTCGGGATGCTCAACACCGCCTATGCAAAGTATCGTCTGAACATTGGGAGCAAACTTTTTTATAACTTCACGGGCATGAATATAGAAGTCGGCTACCTGCTGATATGTAGCACGCTTGTTGAATGAGAACCAGTTGCCTGTAGCCTCATGGTTGATTCTGAGCTGCATACGGCCGAAGGTAGACAGTTCCTTGCCAATCTGCTCGAGATGCTCGTCGCTGACATTGGGATCGATAGTCATTGTAAGAATTACATCCTGTCCGTGTCTTCTTACATCACGCATACAGGTGAAAGGCTCGTCATCGGTAGTACCGCCGATACCGCCCTTATATGTGAAATAATCATCGTATGGATAATCCCACTGGAATGTTATCTCCTTATCCTTAAAAGCGTGTCTTGCTCTTATAGGCCATGTTTCGTCAAGAGGATAATAGCAATACATAAGGCTTATCGCCCTGTGCGGTCTGCCGAGCTTGTTCAGGATATAGTCCTGATTTACATACTCTCCCCTTTCACTTCCGTCGCCGAGATCGACAGCACACTTTGCAGGTCCCATGTGGATCTTTTTGATGTTGTCCATAAAATAATTTCCTTTCGTTTTTAT
>JAEDNF010000300.1 GCA_016302655.1 Oscillospiraceae bacterium
TTTGACAAAGTAAGCAAAAATGCTTTTGTAGAGCCGAAATCGGCTCTACAAAATTATATATCAATCAATAGTGAAGCTGTAAAGTAGTCAATAAATAAGCAATGCATTTTTGCGGTGCGTGGGTTTATCGACAGTCTGCAAAGAAGCCCTCGCACCTCTTTCCCATAGAGAGATACGGGGGATTCTTCTATATATAGCATTTCTGTATCAGCGTTCACCGATAAGGTTCACTCCGACAATACCGCCGATACAGCCGCTTACAAGGCAGGTAACAAGCTTTGAGATAAAGACGCTTCCGCTGAAATTACCCGATATAACGGAGACGGCAAAACACAGCGCAAAAATCACAACACCGCCAAGCGTACCCCAAGCAAAGCCGTTTTTCCCTTTTCCGCCGCCGTAGAACATTCCGCAAACGCCCGACGCCGCAACTAAAGTGATATATCCAAGCACCGACTGTGCGCCCTCGGGTGCGTCTGCGGCAGTAAATATAAATGCAGAAAGCATAACAAAAACTACAGCCGTAATGATCCCTGCCGCCGTGCCCTTTATGAACGGTCTGCACTTTTTGAGAAATATCGCTTTGCTTTTCCTTTTTACCATGCCCTTACCCGCCTTCATTTACAGCATTTACAGATAGTACAGATATATGAAAGTGTTGTCCCGATTATTACGGCAGTATTAATATACAAAATTTGTGCAATTTCAACGATATTCTTGACTTTTCAGTCAGATTATGGTACAATAAAACTAATTAGAAGACAGATTCTCATAAATTTTTTCCAAAAGCAAGGTGATAGTAGTGTATACGGGAAAATTTCATAAATATCCTGTCGCAGGCATTTGTCTTGCCGGAATACAAGACGACCATATAGAAAACATAACAAGAATAGTATCCTCCGCCCTAAATGCTAAAGGCTTTAAAGTCATGATATTCAACGCTTTTACAAACGCTTACTTTGACACGCCTTATGCCAAGGGTGAATCTGCCGTATTTGACATCATCAATTTTGATATTGTTGATGTCCTTGTTATCATGCCCGAAACTATCAAGAATACCGATCTGTGCAATAAAATAGCACAGAGAGCTATAACCGCAGGCACTCCCGTTTTAGCGCTTGACGGTAATATTGACGGATGCACGAGTATCACATACGACTATGAAAAATCGATGGAAGACCTCGTAGAGCATATAGTAACCGAGCATGGCTGTACCGATTTATTCTTCATAGCAGGTATGCGTGGCAACGCTTTCTCCGATGAAAGAATTGCCGCTTTTAAGCGTGTCCTTGACAGACACGGTATCCCCTTTGACGAGGATACTATGCTGGACTACGGCGATTTCTGGTCGACACCTACCGAAGAAGCGGTTGAAAGACTGCTAAACCGTGAAAAGAAACTGCCGCAGGCTATTATCTGCGCCAATGACAGTATGGCTGTTACCGCTATGAAAGTGCTGAGCGATCACTCTGTCAACGTTCCCGAAGATGTCATAGTCACAGGTTTTGACGCTATATTGCAAAAGAGAATATACTCAACTACCCGTCTGACCACCTCTGCGGTAAACTATAAAGAATTGGCGCAAGCAGTATCCGACACGGCGTACGGTTATCTTAACAATAGAGAAATGCCGCCGGCAATAAAAGTCGGTTTATCCTTCGTTCACGGACAGAGCTGCGGCTGCCGTGACTTTGACGAAGAATACACAGATGATATGATAGACCAGATGAACAAGTACAATGGGGCGCTGTCAGACGCAGAGAGCAGAATAGCCTCCTTCTTCACAAAAGTCGCATACAGCAGTACAATGGAAGAGCTTGCCTCGTCTATGAGAGATTTTATGAACTATCGCTCATGGCTGTGCATCAACGATGACCTTCTGAACGAAGAAGCAGACCTGTCCCAGAGGATTCACCACGGCTCTTTTACCGAGAATATGACTGCATATGTTATGCGTCATTGGGACGAGTACGAATACGATCTTAAGTACAATGCCGATTTAATGCTCCCTAAGCTCGGAACGATGCTGAAACGATACAATACCGTAGTATTCCTGCCTATTCACTTTCAGGAGCAGGCGGCAGGATACTATGCGGCGGTAGCAGACGATCTTCTTATGGGGCCGGGCAGTTTCTATTATGTTCAAAGACTGGTCGACTCTATTGACCAGGCGCTTGAAAAATTCCGCACGGAATATCTGCTGAAACAAGCAAATAAAGAACTTCTTCAGACGCAGTCAATTGATCCTCTTACAGG
>JAEDNF010000301.1 GCA_016302655.1 Oscillospiraceae bacterium
AGCTTCAGAGATAAAAGCAGATTTTTCATATCGTTCTCCTTTTAAGACAGCCAGTTTCTGCGGATATATCTGCAGGACGAAACTGTTGATATTACTGCGCCGATCCCGGTCGCTAAGGTAAGGATACCGCCCGATATCAGCAATATCTGATAACTTAAAGTCTGCGTAGCGATAAAAACTGCGCTGACAACGGCACTTACGAAAAACAGCGTGATAAGCAGAAGAAAAAATCTCGCATTACCCGACTTTGTGCTGAGAAGCGGTCTTATTATTATATCAAATAACAGCGAGCTTGCAAGTGAGAAAAGCATCATAAGCGGTATGTTCAAGGCTTTTGTACAGTCAAACAGCGTCATTATCGCCGATATTACACCCGAAAGAGCTATAGCGGTAAGATGTGACAGAAGCTGTGAGCCTAAAATAGAAGAGCAGAACAGTTTATCGGCATTTTTTATCGTTCTTGCGTATTTGCAGCCGTCGGTCTTATAGAACACGTTTACTGCAGAGCCTGTGATCGCCATTGCACTTATATAGCCGAGAACACAGGACATTATTATGTTCAGCGTTTCGGGCGAAATGTCTTCTCCCGCCTGCTCAGCCTGTTGCGATAGGTCTGCGTTCTCTCCTGCGGCTACTCCCAGCGCAAAGCCCGTACCGAAGAATAAAGCGATAATAACTACCATAAGTACCGCAGTCTTAAAAAGCACATTGGAGTTGAAAATGCGGACAGCTTTTATCATTATTTCTGCGCCTCCTTTGACATACGGCGCTTCTCGGCGAGCTTAAGAAGTTCTACGCTGAGCTGACTTAATGTCGGACGCTCTGTCACCGCACCGAGAGCCATGAGCTTTTCTTTGTTTTCGCAAAGAGCAAGACCGCTGAGCATAGAAGCTGAGCAGGAGCAGGTGAGCATTAAGCCCGAAAGTTCGTCTTTTCTGTCCGGTTCGGCGCTGATGATAATATATTTGTCCTTGAGGTCTTCGGTGAAGCCCTGCTCGGTAACTTCTCCGTTATCCATAATTACGGCATAGTCGGCTGAATTTTCCATATCCGCTATGTTGTGCGTTGAAAAAATTATGCTCTTTTTGCCGTTTCCGCTGTCGATATAGTCACGGAAGCGCTCGCACAGCCTGTCACGCATAAGCGGATCGAGCGAAGCTCCCGGCTCGTCAAGCACCAGTAAATCGGTATCTCTTGCAAAGGCGGAGGCGAGGCTGACTCTCATACGCATGCCGTCGGACAGCTGGCTGAGAGACTTGCGCTTGTATTTATCCGCAGGGACATCCATCCCAGCGAGAAGTGCAAAGAATCTTTCCTTGTCAAATCTTTCAAAGGCAAGGCTCATTGACAGCGCTACATCGTTTATCTTCCAGCCGGCAGGGAACATACCCTGCGAGGCGCAGTAGCCGATACGCTCTTTTGTATCGCCGTCATCTGCGTCGCCTGCCGTACCGAAATACGATATCTCTCCGTCTGTCTTTGCGGTTATTCCGCAGATTATATCCATAAGAGTGGTTTTTCCTGCACCGTTTGCTCCGATAAGCGCAGTAGAAAAGCCTTTCGGGAAGGCAATGTTCACCGGACCGAGAGAAAAACTGCTGTCATATTTTTTTATAAGCGAATCTACTTTAATTACTTCTTCCATATTATCTCCTTAGTTAATGCTGCCGAGAGTCTTAAGTATCTCGGCGGTTTCGTCTACCGTCAGACCTGCAAGCCGTGCGCAGTCGAGTGCGTCCTGAAGATGCTGTTCGAGAAGGCGCATATACTGCTCCTTTATCATCCCCGTGTCCTGAGGATTGACTATATACCCCTTGCCTTGAACGGCGCTGACAAGCCCCTCCGAGCATAACTCCTCATAAGCCTTCATTGTAGTTATCACGCTTATTTTAAGCTCTTTTGCAAGTCCTCTTATCGAGGGGAGATATTCTCCTGCAGGGATAGAGCCGTTCATTATCCTTTCTTTAAAATCTGCGGATATCTGCTTGTAGATGGGTATGTCGGAATTCAGAAGAATCTTCATACTTCCTCCTTTATTTACAGTAAGCTCAGGCACATAAACATTCATGAACTGTTTATGTGTTATATATACAGTATAAACGATTCATGCCTGTTTGTCAATAGGCTTGATGAAATTTTTTATGTTTGAGGGTTGATTTCTGATCGACCGATAAGGTATACTATATAAAAGAAATTCAGGCTAAAAAGCGGTATTTCTGTTACTTTATATCGATTCAGGGTTTACTTATAC
>JAEDNF010000036.1 GCA_016302655.1 Oscillospiraceae bacterium
CTAAATCTACGCAATATTGCGTATTTAGAATTTTGTTCTTTTAATACAACCAAATGAAAACCCATTAGATTTGTCACAGCTTTCCACAAAAAACAAGAACCGCTCATCACCGAACGCTTCTTTTCCATCTATTCGTAAATTAAACCTGCTTCCCTCCCGATCAGTTTACACCTCATCAATCAAAGCCACCGCCTGTGCCTTTACATCCTCTATAACATGTATATAAATGTTATATGTGATTGACGTGCTTGAATGTCCGAGAAGTGTTGATACTGTTTTAACATCTATGCCCTTATTAAACAGATTGCTTGCGAAAGTATGCCTCAATGCGTGTATTCCGTAGGTTTTCTCAAATCGGCAATTCTTTTGTATAGTTTTGAAAGTATTAGCCAATTTTCTCGGCTTGACCATTGTGCCATTTGCGGTTGAAAGAACATATTTAAACGAACCGGTAATTTCATGTAAATGTTTCAACGCATCAAGAGCGGCAGCATTTATAGGGATAACCCTGTTGCTGTTTTTCGTTTTCGGCTCATTATAAACAATCGTTTCGTATTTGGTATCGGCAGAATCATCTCTTGTCATAACTTCTGAGACAGTTTTGTTGATCCTTATTGTCCGTTTCTCAAAATTGACATCAGCCCATTCTAACGCACATATCTCGCCCTCTCTCATTCCGGTATTTAACAAAAGAATGAAAGCATATCCAAGACGATATCCGCCAACTCCTCGTTTGAAAGGTTTGACGCATTCTTCTTTTACTGCCTGTTTTTCCTCGTCGGAAAGGATATCAATTTCTTTTGTTATTCTTTCTGATTTGGGAACAGTGACGCTTCCAACCGGATTCTTCGTAATCACATCATTTTTAACAGCAAAATCAAAACATGCATTCAATGCGTCGTAAGTCTTTTTGATTACGGACTGCGAATACATCGGCGTCATATCGTTAAGCAACTTTTGAATATCGTTCACAGTTATACTGCACATCTGGATGTCCCCGATAACAGGAAATATCTGATGTTCACAAGTTCTTTCAAGCCTGTCGTAACTTGATGGTTTCATCGATTTCTCTTTTGTCTTTTCAAGCCATTGGTTGCGCATATATGATTCAAGAGAGAGTTTAGCTAACTCATTTGGCTGTTGTTTTGCGATATTATTTTTATATTCTCTGAGGCGTTTCTTAGCTTCTTGTTCTGTCTTGCAGTACATACGCTTGAATTTACGAGTACCGTTACTGTTATATCCGATATTAACGCAAGCGACCCATTGTTCGCGTTTTTCCGAGTAAAATACAGAGCCATTGCCTTTTTCTCTTCTCATATATCATATCACCTCCGGTACAGTGTATTATACACAATGCAAATACTTATGTCAATAGCTCTTACAACGAATTCAGCGATACAAAAGCGATACAATAATTTATAAAAAGTCGTAAAAAGGTGATATCAGATAACAAATCTGTAAATTTATGTTACAAAATTTTCTGAGATTTTTGGTCGGGAAACAGCGCCTTTAAAACGCTGTAAACCCGCATTATAAAAGGATTTATAAAAACAAAAAATCCCCGATTTTCATCGAGGATTTCTGGAGGCGCCACCCAGATTTGAACTGGGGGTCAGGGTGTTGCAGACCCATGCCTTACCACTTGGCTATAGCGCCATAAAAATTGGAGCGGATTACGAGGCTCGAACTCGCTACCTCCACCTTGGCAAGGTGGCGCTCTACCAGATGAGCTAAATCCGCAAATATAAGAAACGCTATTGCGTTTCTTATGGTGCCTCCGGTCGGAATCGAACCAACGACACGAGGATTTTCAGTCCTCTGCTCTACCGACTGAGCTACAGAGGCGTAACTTAAAGAAAGAATAATTGGCGACCTGGATGGGACTCGAACCCACGACCTCCGCCGTGACAGGGCGGCGTTCTAACCAACTGAACTACCAGGCCGTAGGAGTCAAGGCATGCGCCTTGAAAATGGTGGAAACTATAGGGCTCGAACCTATGACCCTCTGCTTGTAAGGCAGATGCTCTCCCAGCTGAGCTAAGCTTCCGAAATCTCCGTTTGCCGAATTATTGGCTCTCTTCAAGCGACTATTATATTATACACGCTTTTTATATTTTTGTCAAGCGTTTTTTATAGTTTTTTCAAAAATTTTTGTTGTTCAAAAAAGGAGCACGGCAAAGCCTTTATATACGGTCATTCCCATGATTTCCAGATGTCCGGCTGATATCCGACTGTTGCCTGTTTGCCGTTGCGAACTATCGGCGTTTTGAACATCGAAGGCGTTTCAAGCAGTTTTTCTATTTTATCATCTTCATAGGCAAGATACTGCATAGTGCTGTTCTGATATGCCTTTGACGAAGTATCAACGAGGTTTTCCCAGCCGCCTACAGCGGTAGCAACGCTGCCCAACTCACCTTTTGACATCCCTTTTGATAATATGTCAACGGACTGATATTTAATACCTCTTTCCTTAAAAAAGCGTTCTGCTTTTTTCGTATCGAAGCATTTGGACTTGCCGAATATCTGTATATTCATAAATTCACCCTGATATTCTCTTATGTATTACCGCTTGCCAAGCCAGTGCACATCAAACTTTTCACGCTCTTCGGGAACGCTGAGCATCTTTATTGAGCAAGCTATGGTTATCATCAGCATACCTACCGATACCGCCTTTACCGAATCGGCAAAGAAAGATACCAAAGTAGTACAGCAATAGGATATTATCGTGCAATAGCAATGAGGAGTTATCTTTATAAGCGTCATGAAAAGGACAAAGAAGAAGCAAAGCGTAAGCACCGTAGTCCAGTTAGGCCACATTCCCGCAAGAGAACCAAAGGTTACTGCGATAGCCTTTCCGCCCTTAAACTTCGAAAAAATCGGCAGTATATGACCGATTACAGGCGCTACCAGTACAATAGGCAGCATAACCTCTGAGGGATTTTCCGTGTGCATATATATGAACACAGGTAAAAAGCCCTTTGCCATATCGCAGATAAGCGTGAGCGCACCGCACAGTACACCTCCGTAGCGGAATGCGTTTGCCGTTCCGTAATTCTTATCGGGGCTTTTTGAGATTATATCCTTATGAAACAGCTTGGATATAATATTGGCAAACAGTATACTTCCGAGCAGATAACCCGATATTGCAAAAAATAACCCGGTAACCATTAATATCCCTCCGTATTCAGCTTATAATAATCAAATCTTTCGTCGTGTTTGCAAGATCGGTGCAGCCGTCCTTTGTTACTACAACCATATCTTCTATTCTTACTCCGTATTTTCCCGAAATATACGCTCCGGGCTCGTCGGTCAGCACCATTCCTTCCTTTAACATATTTGTTGAAGAAGGAGACGCCAGCGGCGGCTCGTGTATTTCAAGTCCTACGCCGTGTCCGAGACTGTGTCCGAAATATTTTCCGTATCCCCATGCGTCAAGAGTGCTTCTTGCAACGCTGTCCACTACCTTGCCGCTTATATCGGCGCGTATGGCTTTGAGTGCGTCGATATTGGCAAAAAGTACGGCGTCGTACATTCTTTTCATATCGTCTGTGACTTTTCCGATCGCAACGGTTCTTGTCATATCCGAATGATAACCGTCGTATGTCGCTCCGAAATCAAGCGTCAGAAAATCTCCGACCTCGAGCTTTTTATCTGTAGGTACAGCGTGAGGCGATGCTGAGTTTATGCCCGACGCCGCAATGGTATCAAATGATTTTCCGTCCGAACCGTATTCCGACATATAATATTCAAGAAGCGCCGCAACATGCTTTTCGGTAAGTCCGGGCTTAAGGTCACGAAGAAGTCTTGAGAACGCTTTCTCGGCAATTCTCTGCGCTTTTATTATCTTTTCTATCTCTTCGGGAGTCTTGATTATTCTCATCTTTCCGATTTCATCGGAAAGGCCGCTTGTACTGTCGAAGTTGATGAAAGGATAATTCTCCTTGTACTTGTTAAGCTGGGCAACAGTCATCTCCCTGCTTTCAATGCTGACAGTAGAAATACCGTGATTTACAAGAAGATCAACAAGCTGTTTTCTTTCGTTTTCGAGTAACAGCACCTCACAGTCCGTGACACGCTGCTTTGCCTTGTCAAAATAGCGGAAATCAATCAGCAGATAGCTTGCTTCTTTTGTTATAAGAATCATTCCTGCCGATGATGAAAAACCGCTGAAATAGCGGCGGCTGATATCGGATGTGATAAGAGCTGCGTGCTTTTCATCAGCGAGCTTGTCAGCAAGTAAAGCTATATTGCCTGCATTCTTAACCATATTTCCCCTCCGGAGCAATTATGCCCGATTTCCCTTAACAGTTAAAATTCTAACCTATTTTTATAAACCGAAAATTAATTTCAGTCCATATTAAGCGCATAGAAGAGCGCCATCATATAGCTTTTTTCACCGAAACCCGCTATAGTGCCCTTGCATACGGGAGAGATGACAGATGTATGTCTGAACTCCTCTCTTGCGTGAACATTGGACATATGTACTTCTATAACCGGTATCTTTATTGCCGCTATAGCGTCTCTTATAGCATAGCTGTAATGAGTATATGCGCCTGCGTT
This sequence comes from Oscillospiraceae bacterium, assembly GCA_016302655.1. Lineage (GTDB taxonomy): Bacteria > Bacillota > Clostridia > Oscillospirales > Ruminococcaceae > Ruminiclostridium_E. Next base: position 4,564 of record JAEDNF010000036.1, read on the forward strand.
GAAAATAACGCAGTTGTACTTTTTTCTTGCGTCGTGAAGAGCGTCGATAAGTGCGCCCTCGTGATTTGACTGGAAGAAATCGATCTCTGCACCGTTTTTCTCTGCGCATTCTTTCAGCCTATTATTTATTGCGGCAAGCGAATTGTCGCCGTATACCGACGGCTCACGCTCGCCGAGAAGATTAAGATTAGGTCCGTTCATTACAAGTATTTTCATTTTCTTTCCATCCTTATTAAAGATAGCCGAGATATGCCTTTTTCATAAGGCTTGCGTCCTCCGCCTGAGTACCGTCAGATTCGCATATCACGGTGCAGTTAAGTCCTCTTGAAGCAAACAGCTCGCACAGCGGCTCATACTGAGGACCGTATATGCTGTCATCAAAAGTCAGATGTCTTTTTTCTCCGCCTGCGGTGTATTCTATCTTAGAAAAATGTACATGCATTTCCGACAGTCTGTCGTGTCCGAGCTTATTCTCTATAGCATCGAGCATTGCGGCATAGTCTTCGGCTGATTTAATACCGCCGAGCGTTCTTGCATTTAAATGTCCGAAGTCAACGCAGGGCAGCATCTCATCGTCTATCGTACACAGCTGGAGCACTTCTTCAAGCGTACCCAGCTGATTTATTTTACCCATTGTTTCGGGGCAAAGTATCGCCTTAATGCCCTCCGCCTTCATTGCGCTGACCGTTTTGGTAAGCGTCTGCTTTGCAAGGTAGAGCGCCTCTGCTCTTGTCATCTTGGCGCACGAGCCCGAATGTACGACTACCTTCTTAGCGCCGAGCTTATCTGCGGCACGCATTGCCTCCATTATATATTCAACGCTTTTTTCTCTCTTTTCTTCTTCAACGCTTGACAGGGAGATAAAATAAGGAGCGTGAAGCGTAACTGTTATACCGTTTTCTTCTGCAATTCCCGGCAGTTTTTTATAAGTTGCCGCCGCTATGCGAACTCCTCTTCCGCATTCTATCTCATAACAGTCAAGATCCATAGAAGAAAGATATGAGGGAAGATCGTCGGGAAATTTTCTTTTGCCGAAGCTGAGCGAATTTCCTCCCGGTCCGAATTTAACTGCCATTACTTTTTCTCCTTAACACTTAGCTTTGAGTAATCTCTGTGGAAAAACAGGCTCTCCGCCTTTCTTTTAAGCTTGAATGTCCACGCATCTTCCATATGAAACGGCTCAACAAGCACCGAAACAGCGCCTTTGAGATTGCCTGCGATTATATCGGTGAATATCTGGTCGCCTACCACCGCAACATTCTGCTTCGGTACACCCATTGCTTTTATTGCTTTTGAAATACCGAATGTAAGCGGCTTACAGCCGTTTGCCGTAAAGGGAAGACCGAGCTTTTGGGCGAGGGGTGCTACTCGCTTTTTTGTATTATTCGACACGATACGCATCGGTATGCCTATGCTCTTCATATACAGGAGCCACTCGGGAACACCGCTTTCTGCGGCGGGATTTCCGTGCATTGAAAGAGTATTGTCGAGATCCAGCACCAGCGCCTTTATATCGTGCTCTTTAATAAAATCCTCGTCTATATCGAGGACAGAATTTATCCATAACTGCGGTTTAAAAACCATACCGTATCCTTTATAACAAAATTAAAAGGCGGAACAGCGACTGCTCATAGTCCGCTATCCGCCTTTTATGATCGTAAGTAATCAATTACTTAAACTTGCGTTTACGAGCAGCCTCGGATTTCTTCTTACGCTTTACCGAAGGTTTTTCGTAGTGTTCTCTTTTACGAACCTCTGCGAGGACGCCGTCTCTGGCACATGATCTCTTGAAACGCTTGAGAGCTGTATCTAAAGATTCATTCTTGCCTAAACGTACTTCTGCCATCTATATCCCTCCCTTTGCCAAAAGGCACAGGTTATTACTCATACAAATTTTACAAAGATGTATGCTAGTATTATACTACATTCCAAGAATGTTGTCAATATGATTTTTTGAAAAATCTGAAAAAATAATTACAAATATTTATAAATCAGTCAAGAAACTGTGCAACATCTATCTCTTCTGCGTCCTGCCAGAGTCTTTCAAGGTCGTAAAAATCTCTTGTATCCTTATAGAATACATGGAAAACAACATCGATATAATCAAGAACTATCCAGTTTCCGCTGGACTTGCCCTCGATAGATTTAGGCTGGAGTCCTTTTTCACCGAGTCTGAAATCAACTTCATCCGCAAGCGCCTTTACCTGAGTAGAGCTTGAACCGCCTGCAATTACGAAGTAATTAGCCAGTATCGTAAGGTCTCTTACCTTCAGTATCTTTATATCATCGGCCTTTTTTGAATCAAGAGCCTTTATTCCTTCTTTCAGTATCTCAATATCAGTCATTCTTTGAATTTTTCCTTTCTCTTTCATCTTTTTTTATTCTGTAAATCTTAGCGTAGAAATTATAGCCGGCAATGGTACACGGAGGAATAAAACCGCCCTTCTCCAGAGTTTCGCCTATAGAATATTTTAACGCAAAGAACATAGCATTGTCAAGATTTTCAAAGCTCATTTCACGGTATTTTTCGACATCCTTATAGCTTCTGTCGGCGCTTGTAAGGTCGCCTAAATACACTATCTTTTCGATGTCGCTCATATCTGCCCTGCCTGCCGTATGATAGCGCACGGCATTCAGTATTTCGGCGTCGTTTATGCCGAGATTCTTTGAAATATGATATGCCGCCGCAGGTCCGTGCCACAATGCAGGCGTGTACAGCTCCTCATCGCTCACATCCATTTTACTGAGTATAGCCTGCGACTTCATAGCGTTAGGCATCTCCTCTTTTTTGATATCGTGCAGAAGTCCTGCAAGATATGCCTTTTCAGTGTCAGCGCCGTGTTTTTTTGCAAGCGACAGGCACATTGATGCAACATTGATGCTGTGAATGAATCGCTTTTTTGACAGCGTTGATTTAAGAAGCTTTATATATTCATCATACTTCTTTGAAAAAAGCTGTTCTTCCTTTTCGTATCTGTCACACATAAAGTCCGTGTTCCTTTATATAGTCCTCTACACCGCTTGGCACAAGTCCGCTTATGCTCTCGCCTTTTTTCAGTTTTTCACGAATCTCGGTGGAGCTTACCTCCGTTACATTCAGGTTAAGCACCTTTATTCTGCCCATCTCGGCGGCATACTCGCACATATCGCTGTACTCGCTCGTTTGCCTTGCCGCCGCTACGACCTTACATTCTCCGAGGAGCGCTTCATATCTGTACCACTTATCAAAATAGAACAGCATATCTCCGCCGATTATGAGATAGAATACGGCGTCCGAGGGGTACTGCCTTTTCAGCTCTCTGATAGTATTTATCGTGTAGCTTGTACCGCCCATACGCTTTTCAATATCGCATATCTCGAATTTGCCGCTTTCTGTCATATCGGCAAAAGCAAGCTCGCACATATTTGCCCTGTCTTCGTATGAAATAAGACCGGCACTGCTCTTGTGAGGAGAAATGCAGGTAGGTATTATAAGCATTTTCTGCAGTTTTAAATCGGTGAATGCCTCTTTTACCATATTGACATGGCCGTTATGGATCGGGTTGAAGGCTCCGCCGAATACGCCTATCTTAATCATCTAAGCTTATCTTCCTTTTCTTAGGATCTTTATTCTGTCTGTAAAGGACTATCTTTGTGCCTATTACCTGCACAACGATACTGCCCGTCCTTTCGCCTATTTCTCCGGCAAGCTCCTTTGAACTGTATCCGCAGTTTTCAAGCACTCTTATCTTTATCAGCTCTCTCGCCTCAAGCGCATCGGAAAGCTGTTTTATCAGCTCGTCGGATACGGCGTTCTTGCCTATCTGAAAAATAGTATCATAAGTGCTGGCTATACCTTTCAGTCTTGCTCTTTGTTTACTTGTCAGCTCCATTTATTGTCTCCGTTTCATTTACTTTTGTAAAAGGAAATACCATACGGCAAATACCGCCGCAAGCTGTAATACTATTATCACCGGTATTCCTATCATAAATCTCTTATGCTTTGTCTTGTGATGAAAAAGGCGCATCGATATGTACATTGCGACCGAGCCGCCGATAAGCGAAACTGTAAAAAGCGATTTTTCGCTTATGCGCCACTTTCCTTGCTGTGCCTTGATTTTATCAACAGCAGGCAGAATAAACCCGACTATGCTTATCACGCCGAGATATATCCAAAGGATAACAGGAAGGATATTCTCTGCCGTCATTGTTCTTTACCAAGCTCTTCCACGAGCTTTTCAAGAGCACGGGCACGATGGCTTATCTTATTCTTTTCTTCATCGTCAAGGCAAGCCATGCTTGTATCGTCATCGATCATAAAAATAGGATCGTAGCCGAAGCCGTTCTCGCCAATAGGCTCTTCTCCGATAAAGCCCTCGCACTCTCCGCTTACGCACAGCTCGTACTCATCGTCACGGATAAAGTATAGTGCACAGACAAACTTTGCATTTCTCAGCGGCTTATCAACGCCTTTCAGCTCATCGAGAACCTTATTTATCCTGTCTTCGTTTGTAGCGTTTTCACCTGCGTATCTTGCCGAATATATACCCGGCGCACCGCCTAAAAACTCTATTGACAGACCGCTGTCATCCGCAAGTACGGGCGTATGTGCAATATCATATATCGCTTTTGCTTTTATATGAGCGTTCTCGCTGAAGGTGTCGCCGTCTTCGGCAATGTCAATATTAATACCTGCTTCTTTCATTGATATCGGCTCATATCCCAGCGGAGAAAGCATCGCTTTGAATTCTTTTATCTTGCCTGCATTATTAGAGGCTATTATGAGTTTCATAAATATCCTTTCGATGATTATTCAAACAGAGCTTCTACATAGTCCGAGGGAACAAACGGCTGAAGGTCGTCTATCTTCTCTCCTACGCCTACCAGCTTTACCGGTATGCCAAGCTCCTCTTTTATAGGTATAATTATACCACCTTTTGCCGTTCCGTCAAGCTTTGTAAGAACTATTCCCGTGATATCGGCAGTTTCTTTGAAGAGCCGTGCCTGATTTACCGCATTCTGTCCTGTTGTAGCGTCAAGCACGAGCAGAGTTTCAACACGGCTGTCGGGAGCATTGGTATTTACTATTCTTGCAATCTTTTTAAGCTCATCCATAAGATTTTTCTTGTTGTGAAGTCTTCCGGCAGTATCACAGATAATTACATCTGCGTTTCTTGCCATACCTGCTTTTATAGCGTCAAAGACAACAGCGGCAGGATCGCTTCCCTCTTCGTGCTTTATTATATCAACGCCTGCTCTGTCTGTCCATACCTGGAGCTGTTCGATAGCCGCCGCACGGAAGGTATCCGCCGCCGCAACAACCACCTTTTTGCCGCTGTTTTTAAGGTTATATGCAAGCTTGCCTATAGTCGTTGTCTTTCCTGCGCCGTTTACGCCTATAACAAGGATAACGGTGGGCTTTGTGTCCAGATTCAGCGAGTTGTCGCCCCTGAGTATCTCTGCAATTATTTTCTTGAGCAGTCCCTTAACCTCTGCAGGGTCGGTA
>JAEDNF010000302.1 GCA_016302655.1 Oscillospiraceae bacterium
CCTGTCATAATACAAAATACAGCCTTATTGAGCTTTTTTTGGATATATGTATTGATTATTTTTTCAAAATGCTGTATAATAATACAGTATGATTGTGAGGTGTATTTTTTGGCACAGAAGAAAAAAGGCAAAAACAGATTCGGTATAACACCATCGATAATATTTCTGAATCTTCTGCTGGTTCTAATAGTATGCACAGTGTGCTTTTTTACTTATAATATAATAAACGGCAACGATGATTCGTCTTCATCCGAGCCTCCTTTTACAGCGGTTACTTCAGCTCCTGCCGAAACCGAGAAGCCTGCTTCTCAGGCGACAACCGCTAACAGCGAAGTATCATCACCGGCAAGTTCCGATGACAATCAGCCGACTGTTGACTTTGACAAGGATTATTTCAACTCATCGCTGTTTATCGGTGACAGCATATCGACAGGTCTCAGCCTGTACGGATTCCTTGATAGTGATAATGTCTTCGCACAGCAGGGACTTGCGCCTTCAACTGCGCTTGACGCAGAGATAGACGGCGTATCGTTATCCGATAAGATAGCTTCGTTCAAGCCTAAGAAGATATTCGTAATGCTCGGAACTAACAGCGTGGGCTATGCAGACAGCGAGACGCTCACCGACAGTATGAAAGAGCTTGTTGAAAACATTTCAAAGCTCTGCTCTGCCAAAGTTTATGTAATATCGATACCGCCTGTTACAAAAGAAGCCGAGCAGGATTCGGATAATGCGCTTACATCAGCCGCAATAAACGAATACAACACATTGCTTAAAGAAGCAGTTGCAGAAACTAAGGCTTCATTCATCGATCTTCACAGCGTGCTTATTGATTCCGAAGGCTACTTCTCTGAGGATTACGCCGAGATGGACGGCATACACTTCACCGGAAAGACCTATGAGGTAATGCTGAGCTACTTACAGAAACATTCTTCATAACAGAAGGGATTGATATTTATAAAAAGAGCTTTTGACTGTAAAACCGCTTTGCTCGCAGTTATCTGCTCATTATCGGTAATTCTGTGCGGCTGTTCCGATGCGGTAAGCTCATCTGTATCGGATTCTGCGCCCGATACAAGCTCAGTGTCAACTACAGCGCCGCAGACAACTACCGCAACAACTTTACCGCAGACAACAACGACCGTGACTACCGTTCCTGTTGCCGAAGAACCTGTACAGACAGAAATAACTACCGAGCAAACAGAAGAACCCGAAACGCAAAGTCCGGAATATACAGATTCCCCGGAAACCGAGCCGCAGAGCGAACCGCCTATTACGCAGCCTGAGACGCCGTCTGCGTCTACCGACTTTGAAGAGTCCTTCTTTGATGACGCTCTGTTTATCGGCGACAGCATAACAACGGGACTTTATCTGTATGGCTATATTGATATGTCAAAGGTATACGCAAAGATGGGTCTTGCACCGTCTACTGCGCTTTACAGCGATGTTGACGGCGTTACGCTTGAATCAAAGATAAAGTCGGATAAACCGAAAAAGATATATATTATGCTCGGTACAAACAGCGTAGGATACTCGGATAATGAATATCTTGCTTCGTGTATGGAAGAGCTGGTAAACAGCATTTCGTCTATCAGCAAAGCTAAGATATATGTGCTGTCTATACCGCCCGTAACCGCTTATGCGGAGGCAAGCTACGACAATTATCTCTCTAAGGCGGCAATTGACGAATACAACAGCCTGCTCAAGACGGCTATATCAAAGACAAATGCGGTATTCCTCGATTTCCACTCGGTGCTGACCGCTTCCGACGGATACTATTATGAAGAGTATCACGAGATGGACGGGATACATTTTATGGGTTCGACTTATCAGGTTATGCTAAGCTTCCTTGAGGAGCATTCATAATAAATGTGCATAAAAGAAAGGAACTATGAACAATGAAGATCAATGTTACAAAAAAGATTATAGCAGGACTTATCTGTGCGGCGGTTGCCGTATGCGTATGCGGTTGTTCATCGGGAACTGCTACCGATTCATCGGCGTCCTCTGCAACAGAGTCATCAAGCGAGACCGACTCAGAGACTACAGCCGCTACCGCTTCAGATATAACCGAAAAGATACTTTCCGAAATAGAGTTCCCCTCAAATATAGAGATCGAAGAAGGTCGCAGAGACAATTTTTATGAAGTAGAAGAAGAAGATAAGATCGATAGCTACTCTGCTTATATCTGCCCCTCGGGCGCATATCCCGATGAGTT
>JAEDNF010000037.1 GCA_016302655.1 Oscillospiraceae bacterium
ACGACCTCGTCGCTGTCTACTCTTAAAGTTCTGTCGTGGTTGTCGATAGTAAGCGTAACGCTTGCAAAGCCCATAGGCTTTCTTCGAACGGTACCGTGAAAGATGACATCTTCCATCTTATCTCCACGCAGACTTTTAGCGCCCTGCTCTCCCATTACCCAGCGCAGTGCGTCACTTATGTTACTTTTACCGTTGCCGTTGCTTCCGACTACGGCGGTCATTCTTTGGTCAAAATTAAGTATGGTCTTATCGGGAAACGATTTGAACCCGTATATTTCCATAGATTTAAAAAACATCAACCGATCCTCTCTGCACGGATATCCGTGCCTTTCTCTTCTTTTATCCTGAAGGAAATGCCCCGTCGGGCAAGCTCTGTGCGGTTTTTGCCGCCCTGTCCGATTATTTTGCTTATGTTGCGCTTATCGGTATATACGATATATTTTCCGCCGTCAACGAACATATCGTTCATTTTTTCAAGATACAATATGCTCTCGGCTATTTCTCTAAGTGCAGGGTGGTAAACTCCGCCCGTCATATTTTCCTCAACATCCCTGCTTGCGTGAAGTCCCATGCGGATGACCGAAATACCGGCATCGCAGAACATTTTAAGAAGCTTCGCACAAAGCTGTGTCGTTTGCTCAAAAGTAAAGCTGTCATACAGTCCTTCGCTCTGCAGTCTGCAAAGCTCCGTGTTTTTTAGTATAACAGTAGGATATATTCTTACCGTAGCACATCCGAGTTCGATGAACTCCCGTGCGGTATCTATACAGTACTGCGGAGTATCCTTATACAGCCCCGTCATCATCTGGAGTCCCAGCTCAAAGCCGTACTGCTTTATAAGGCGTGAAGCCCGTCTTACATCTTCTGCGGTATGTCCTCTGCGGTTTGCAGACAGCACCTCGTCATTCATACTCTGAGCGCCAAGCTCAATGGCGGTCATACCGTAGCTTTTCAGTATATCGAGCGTCTGCTCGTCTATGCAGTCAGGACGGGTAGAACAGCGTATCCCGTCATAGCAGTCGGGGTACTCGTCAACAAAGCGCTTTGCTATAGCAAGCAGGCGGATCATATAGTCCTTATCGATTGCGGTAAAACTGCCGCCGAAAAAGGCTATCTGAGCTTTTGCGCCCTTTTTTCTCAGATTATCGATTTGTGAAGCAAGCAGGTCTTCAAGCTCCGCTTCTGTGACAGGCTCGCTGTGACCGCTTATCGTCTTCTGATTGCAGAAACTGCATATATGCCTGCATCCGTAGTGCGGTATAAATACCGAAATGTTAGTTTGTTTCATATCCCATAAGGCTTATTGCCTCTTTTGCGGCGCTCTGCTCCGCTTCTTTCTTGCTCTTTCCCGTGCCGGTGCCGATTATCTGACCGTTCAGCAGTACATTTGCGGTAAACTGCTTGTTATGCGCCTGTCCCGACTCGTCGCTTATCTCATAAGTCACGCTCTCTTCGGGGTTCTGCTGAATTATCTCCTGCAGAACCGTCTTATAGTCACCGAGCAGGAATTTGCCTGTACTGAGCTTATCAAGCGGAGGGATAAACGGCAGGATAAACGCCTTTGCCGCTTCGATTCCGCCGTCAAGATATATAGCGGCTATAAGCGCCTCAAATGCGTCGGCAAGTATCGAGTGGCGGTCTCTTCCGCCTGTATGCTCTTCTCCTTTTCCCAGGAAAATATACTTACCTAAATCTATTTTCCTTGCAAAAGGATAGAGGGCGTTCTCGCACACTACGCTTGCTCTTATTTTGGTCAGTCTGCCCTCGGGAAGATTCTTAAGATTCTCAAAAAGGTACTCAGACACTACTATACTGAGTACGCTGTCGCCTAAGAATTCAAGTCTCTCGTTATTGTGTATATGTCTGCCGTTTGTGTATGACGAATGTGTGAGAGCTTCCTTAAGCAATTCCTTATTTTTGAACTTGTAGCCTATTTTCTGTTCAAGCTCTGTCATTATTCTTACCTTTCAGATAATATCAGGGGAGGCGATGCGCACGCTGCTGTGCATAAACAGCTTAAGCGCACACATCCGTTTCGTTTTTCTGCTGCGAAACTCCTCCCTATAGTAATCAGTCTTCCGTATTCTGCGACAACACTTTTTCCATTTCCGCAATTACATTTCTCTCGACAAAATCCTTTGCCTGTCTTACCGCATTCTTGAAAGCAAGTGCGTCACTGCTGCCGTGTGCCTTAAGGACAGGCTTTGCAGTACCGAGAAGAGGCGAGCCGCCCGTCTCTCTGTAATCCATCTGCTTGCTTATCTCTTTAATGCCCTTCATAGTGAACATAGCGCCGATTTTTGTACCGATATTGCGGAAGAATATCTTTTTGAGCGAAGCTTTCATAAACTTACCCATACCCTCAACCGTCTTGAGATAGATATTGCCGGTAAAGCCGTCGGTTACCACAACATCGACCTCGCCGAGTGCGGCATTTCTCGCCTCAACATTTCCGGTAAAATTGAGCGTGCTGTTCTTTAAAAGTTCGTAAGTCTCCTGCTCAAGCTCTCTGCCCTTTTCCTCTTCTGCACCTACATTGAGAAGACCTACCTTAGGGTTTTCGATACCCATTATCTTATTCATATAAACGCTGCCCATAACAGCAAACTGTCTTAACATATCGGGGCGGCAGTCAACATTTGCTCCGCCGTCAAGCAGAATGTACATATTGTTAAGACCGGGCATAATAGGAGTCAGCGAAGGACGCTTTACGCCCTTGATACGCTTTACTATAAGTGTTCCGCCCATAACAAGAGCCGCTGTGCTTCCTGCGCTTATCATGGCGTCTGCTCTGCCGTCGGCTACCATCTGGAGCGCAACGCCCATAGAGCAGTCCTTTTTCTCCTTAAGTATCATCTTCGGGTTGTCTTCGATCTCAATGATACCGTCGGCGTGTTCAAACTCTATATTGTCCTTTGGCAGTCCGAGTCTTTGGAAGCACTCTTCGAGCTTCTTCTCGTCACCCGTCAGCACTATATCAACGCCGTACTCTTTTACTGCCGCAACAGCACCCTTTACAACTTCGTCGGGAGCGTTGTCGCCGCCGAATGCGTCTATAGCTATTCTCATACAAATTTTCCTTTCTGCTTAATAAAAAATCACCGTTTATAATTCTGCCTGAGATGCAAGCGCAGCTCTCAGGTCGGAAAGTCCTCTGTCTGCTATGGTACGATAACGCAGTTTTTTATCCTTTATCCTGTCGGGGAGCGGCGGCAGTATGCCCATGTTCGCCCCCATAGGCTGAAAGTCCTTGTTTTCCGTACTTATATGCTTTGCAAGCGCCGCTGTCATACAGGTTTCGGGAAGGGATAGCTTTGGCTTGCCTGCAAGCGTTCTTGCAAGATTTATGCCTGCAACGATACCCGACGCCGCACTTTCAACATAACCCTCTACGCCCGTCATCTGTCCGGCAAAATATATATTGTCGCTTCCGATAAGCCTAAAGCCGTCATCAAGCAGTCCGGGAGAGCTTAAGAAGGTGTTCCTGTGCATTACTCCGTATCTCACAAAATCGGCATTCTGTAGACCGGTTATCATTGAGAACACACGCTTTTGCTCGCCGAACTTAAGATTTGTCTGGAATCCGACAAGGTTATACAGCGTTCCCTCGTTGTTTTCTTTTCTCAGCTGTACAACGGCATACGGCCGTCTGCCTGTTCTCGGATCGGTAAGTCCCACAGGCTTCATACAGCCGTAGCGGACGCTCTCAATGCCCCGCTTTGCAAGCACCTCGACGGGCATACATCCCTCATAGACCTTCATATCCTCAAAGCTTTTGAGCGGTACGCTCTCTGCGTTTACAAGCTCATTGTAAAACGCCTCATATTCTTCCCTTGTCATAGGGCAGTTAATATAATCCGCCTCGCCCTTATCATAGCGTGTTGCGAAAAACGCAAGGCTCATATCGATGCTCTCCGCCGTAACTATCGGAGCCGCCGCATCATAGAAGCTGAGAGGCTTGCCGCAGCGCTGCTGTATCTTCTCGGCAAAATCGTCGCTTGTCAGCGGTCCTGTGGCAATAACCGTGTTCTTTTCGGGGAACTGCGTAACCTCGCCGTTTATCACTTCTATATTCGGATGCGATCTTATCATATCCGTAACGGCGTCGGAGAACTGCTCACGATTCACCGCAAGCGCACCGCCTGCGCTGACCTTTGTAAGCTCAGCCGCCTTCATAGTGACAGAGCCCATATAGCGCATTTCTTCTTTCAGCATACCGCAGGCGCTCGCCGTATCTGCGCTCTTGAGCGAATTACTGCAGACAAGCTCGGCAAAACCGCTGTACTTATGGGCAGGAGAATATTTCTCCGGCTTCATTTCGCATAGTCTGACAAAGTATCCTCTGTTTGCAAGCGCCCATGCCGCTTCTGTTCCCGCAAGTCCTGCGCCTATAACGGTAACTGTTGTCTTTTCCAATTTATATCTGCTCCTGTCATCAGTCGCTCTTTTTTTCTTCTTCGGCAGGACGGACATAATCGCAGCCTTCCTTGGCGCAATATACCTGTCCCTGCTTGCCGACCTTCTTGAACAGCGTAGAATTGCACTTGGGACACTTATCTGCAATAGGCGTATCCCAGGTCATAAAATTGCATTCTTTATAGTTCTCACAACCGAAGAACGGCTTGCCCTTCTTTGACTTTTTGGCGAGCATCTTTCCGCCGCAATGCGGACAGGTACCGCCTGTCTCGTTTACGATACGCTTGGTATTCTTGCACTCGGGGAAGCCCGAACAGCCGAGAAACTTGCCGTAAGGTCCTATCTTTATCACCATCGGCTTGCCGCACTTTTCACAGACGATATCGGTAGGCTCATCGGGTATCTTCACCCTTTTTCCTTCCATATCCTTTTCTGCCTTTGTCAGCATCTTTTCAAATCCGGTATAGAACTTGCTGAGTACATCTACCCAATCGGCTTTTCCTGCTTCTATACGGTCAAGGTCGCTCTCCATCTGCGCCGTGAACTTTGCGTCAACTATTCGCTCAAAGTGGCCTTTCATCAAATCGGTTATAACCGTACCGAGAGAGGTGGGCTTAAGCTGTTTTGCTTCACGCTCAACATAGTGTCTGTCAAGTATTGTCGCTATAGTGGGAGCATAAGTTGACGGTCTTCCGATTCCGTTTTCCTCCAGCGCCTTGATAAGACTTGCTTCTGTATATCTCGGTGGCGGCTGAGTAAAGTGCTGGTTGCCTGTAAGCTCTTTGACTTTCAGCTTCTCTCCTACTTCAAGAGCAGGGAGTGCCCCGCCCTCTTCTTCATCGTTATCCTTGCTCTCTTCATAGAGCTTTGTAAAACCGTCAAACTTCACGGTATAGCCGTTTGCTTTGAACAGGCACTCGCCGCAGGTGATATCTACAGACTTTGTATCAAGCAGGGCGTTTTCCATCTGGCTTGCCATAAAGCGCTCCCAGATAAGCTTGTATAACTTGTACTGGTCGCTTGTAAGCGCAGATTTTACCTTGTCGGGAGTAAGGGATATTATAGTGGGACGGATCGCCTCATGTGCGTCCTGTGAGTTATTCTTGGACTTGTATACTCTCGGTTTTGCAGGCAGGTACTCCTTGCCAAAGGTACTCTCGATGAGCTGTGCCGCTGCCGCCTTCGCCTCGTCGGAGATACGCAGGCTGTCGGTTCTCATATAGGTTATGATACCTACAGCGCCCATTTCGGGTATCTCAACGCCTTCATAAAGCTCCTGAGCCGCCTTCATTGTACGGCGTGCGTTAAACGACAGCTTTCTTGAAGCCTCCTGCTGTAAGGTCGATGTCGTAAACGGCGGCGCCGGTGTTTTCTTTCTGGTGCTGTTCTTTATATTGGTTATTACAAACTCGCCGTTATCAAGCATTGCGAGTACTTTGTCCGTCTCTTCCTTGCTGAGTGCCTTAAACTTTTCGCCATTGACTTCTGTAAGCTTTGCAGGGAATGTGCGGCGGCTTGAGGATGAAAGGAACTTTGCGTCAATGCTCCAGTATTCCTGTGCCTCAAAGTTCTCGATCTCCTGCTCTCTGTCAACTATCAGTCTGACTGCCACCGACTGCACTCTGCCTGCGGAAAGTCCTCTTCTTACCTTTTTCCATAAGAACGGGCTTAACTTATAGCCTACTATTCTGTCAAGTATTCTTCTCGCCTGCTGTGCGTTGATAAGATCCATATCGAGCGTTCTCGGGTGGCTCATACCTGCCTCGATACCGCTTTTTGTTATCTCGCTGAAGGTAACTCTGACGGGAGCGTCGGGGCTTATGCCGAGTACATGAGCAAGATGCCACGAAATAGCCTCTCCCTCACGGTCGGGGTCGGTTGCGAGATAAACTATATCGGACGCTTTTGCATCCTTTTTAAGTTCTCTTATAAGAACGGCCTTATCTTTCTTATTTTCATATTTCGGCTCGAAACCGTGTTCTACATCTACTCCGAGCTTGGATTTTGGCAGATCACGGATATGACCTACAGATGCTACCACAGAGTAGTCCTTGCCGAGATATTTTTCGATCGTTTTCGCCTTTGCCGGCGACTCAACTATTACCAGATGGGACAAAGCTTTGTCTTCCTTTCACATATAGATGCGACTGATGTTCAGCCGAAAACTAATTAAAAATGATACAGTAGTTATATATACTATTCTTAAACTCTGCTGCGGTGCAGTTCCCACGCTATAACGGAAGCCGCAACAGAAGCATTGAGGCTCTCTGCGCTGTCTATAGGAATAAACAGCGATTTGTCGCTTAGCCGTTTTACCGTATCGGTAACGCCGTTGCCCTCGTTTCCTATGACAACGGCAGTCTTATCGGGAAACTGCTCGTCTCCGAGCCTTACTGACCTATCTGACAGCTCGGCGGAGTATACGGTAAATCCACCTTCGTGAAGCAGAGTTATTGCCTGCTCGGTATCGGAAAAATAGATAGGGAGCCTGAAAAGTGAGCCCATTGCGCTCCTTACCGTTTTCGGAGCGAATACATCGGCACATTCACCGACTATTATCACTCCGTCTATGGAAAAAGCGTCGCAGGAACGAATTATCGTTCCAATATTACCCATATCTTGTAAATTTTCCAATATTATAAACTGCCTGCTACTATCTATTGTACTTAAATTCAGAATTTTGTCAAGATGTCTTACCGTAATAAAAATTCCCTGCGGCGATTTTGTGTCGGAAATGCTGTCGGCAACTTCATCGCTTACGGTAACTATACGGCACTTTTCGCTGAGCAGATTTATTACATCGGGATACTTTTGTGCGGCATTTGCCGTAACAAAAGCAAGCTCGCCCAGCTCACAGCCGCTGTTTATTGCCTCTGCCGCAAGCTTTGCGCCCTCACAGGCGAAAAAGCCGGATTGCCTTCGGTATTTGCGCTGTTCAACCAGCTTGCGATATTCTTTTATATATGTGTTTTGTTTAGATGTAATTTCCATATTTCTCCTTAATATTCGGTATCTTGACTTTTGCCTGCTTGTATGCTAAAATTCTTTTATCCTTTGACGGATGAAGAAAGGATAACTTTTATGATTTTTTCAGAACTCAGTCTGATCGAAAAAGAAACAGGTCTAAGCTATGACGCCGAGACGGCTGTACTCAGCGGAGTCAAGAACGGCGTTCCCATAGCGGTGTTTGACAATAACAAGAAGCGCAGATTCGATATAGTCTGCGGTGCGATGCTGACCGACCGCAATTTAGGCAGAATATATACTATGGCTGAGCGCTTTCCCAAGAAGACTCTGCTCGGCGTTGAAAACAGAGACGGATGCGTCTATATTTACTGCAAGGGTTATAATCTTATGCAGGAAAACCTGACGATACTTATCGCCTTTTTGGAAAAACTCACTGCCTATGTAAAAAGCGAGATGCGAAGCACCACTCCTATAGAGATTTCAAAGGTGCTGGAGCTTGAAGACTACGCCATTATTACCAAAAAATCCGCAAAAACCGCCCCGACAAAGCGCAGCACTACCGCCGACTATAATATCAAAGCTACCGTAAAAGGTATATTAGGCGGTCTTATCGGACTTATCTTAGGCTGTTCAATATTTGTGGTATTTATTATGCTGTCCGACCTTGTCGGATGGATAGGCGGCATTGTTTTGTCGGCTGCCGTCGTTTCAATGTATACCGTATTCTCTCACAAGCTGAAAACTGCCGACTGCATCTTTACCGCTGTACTTACTTTTGCCGGCTGGGTATTGTCAAACGGTTTCGCTTATCTGTTCCAGATTTTCCTTAAAGAACAGGAAGCCGGAGTACAGGTAAACATTTTCGGAATAATGGACAACCTGTCACAGTATTCCATGCAATATTCAGACCTTACCGGAAATATGATAAACAGACTCTTCGTAACATTCGTTTTTGTTGTAGCCGGCGCTATTGGAAGCTATCTGTTCTATTATAAGCATCACGGCAAGGATATGTATTGATTTACTGCCGCAAAAAATAAAAAATCACACGCCCATTTATATGGGCGTGTTTTTTTCATTAAAGAGCAGCCTTTGCCTTTTCAACAAGTGCAGTAAATGCTGCGGGATCGTTTATAGCTATCTCTGAAAGCATCTTTCTGTTAAGACCGATATTAGCCTTCTTTAAGCCGTTGATGAAGGTAGAATAGTTAGTGCCGTTCATCTTGCAGGCAGCGTTGATTCTTGCGATCCAGAGCTTTCTGAAATCTCTCTTCTTTAAGCGTCTGCTGATATAAGCATACTGACCTGACTTCCAAACAGCTTCCTTAGCGGTCTTGAAGAGTCTGCTCTTGCCGCCCCAGTAGCCCTTTGCCAGCTTTAATGTTTTATTTCTTCTCTTGCGAGTTGCTAATGCACCTTTAATACGAGCCATCGTTAAATTCCTCCTATAGTGAATATTGCGCCGAAACGGTCGCAGTTAGTTTTTATTTGTAAGGTATGAGCTTCTTAACTTCTGCAACGTTCGTCTTGTCGCAGTATCCTGCTGCACGGTTGATACGCTTTCTCTTTGTAGCCTTCTGAGTCAGTCTGTGACGACGATTTGTCTTCTGGTACTTGACCTTACCGTTCTTGGAGAGGTTAAAACGCTTTTTAGCACCGCTGTGGGTTTTGATCTTGATCTTCTTTGCCATGAGTGGAATCCTCCTTATTTAGTTTCCGCCGTTTTGTCGGCGTCCTTCTTTGCTTTCTTACCGCCTGCCGCAGTCTTGGGAGCTACAACTGCCATATAGTTCTTACCCTCAAGCTTTGCAGGCTTTTCACAGGTGCCGTACTCAGCAACAGTATCAAGAACTCTCTGCATAAGCTCCTCACCAAGATTAGCGTGTGAAAGCTCTCTTGCTCGTCTGTAACGAACCTTGATACGAACCTTATCGCCGTTCTTAAGGAACTTGATTGCCTGATTAGCCTTTGTGTTAAAGTCGTTGGTGTCAATGTTAAGCGACATCTGTATCTCTTTAAGCTCAGCTTGTTTCTGGTTTTTTCTCGATTCCTTTTCCTTCTTGGACTGCTCAAAACGGAACTTGCCGTAATCCATAATGCGGCAAACCGGAGGAGTAGCCTGGGGAGCGATAAGCACGAGGTCAAGATTTGCCTCTATAGCCATATCAAGAGCCTGCGCCGAAGACATAATACCGAGCTGCTCATTGTCAGCCCCGATCACACGAACTTCTTTTTCGTTTATCTCTTCGTTGATGAGTTGTTCTTTTGTGCTGATTGTAAAGCACCGCCTTTCTGAAAACAAATTGTAATGCAAAACAAAAAGCGTGAAAAACTGCATTTGCAGATTCTCTCACGCTGTACAAATATTACAGACAGGGCTTGCCCGTCGGAAATTCTGTAATTACCACATTGAGCAACCTTGCGGCGCAAATGGGTGAGAGTGCTTCTCTGCTTTTGTTTTACAATTTAATTTACCGTATGATTATACACCATATTTTCCGACTTGTCAATAGGGAAAATGAAAAATTTTTATTTTACCGAAATCTGCTTTTCCATGACGACAAATCCGTCGGCGTTTTTTCTTTCATAAG
>JAEDNF010000038.1 GCA_016302655.1 Oscillospiraceae bacterium
ATATCACAAGGTTGTTAACTGTAGTTAAACATCAAGTGCGGAATACTTGTCCTTTATCTCTGCCTTGGGAGCTTCTATGCTCTCTTCGGTGGGGAGCGTCTTCTGGCGCATCTGTCTGAATGCCTGAGTCAGCATCAGCTTGATACGGTTTATCTGATTTACTTCGGAAGCGCCGGGATCGTAGTCAACGGCGATTATGTTTGACTCGGGGTTCTGTCTGCGAAGCTCGCCTATTATGCCCTTGCCGGTAACGTGGTTTGGCAGGCAGGCAAACGGCTGCATACAGATGATGTTGTTTACGCCGCTGTGGATAAGCTCTATCATCTCTGCCGATAAGAACCAGCCCTCGCCGGCGATGTTGCCTGTTGAAACAACGCCCTCGACAAGCCTTCTCATCTCGCTTATCTTCATAAACGAGCCGAACTTTGTGCCCTCAATGGCATTTTTGTATGAGGTCTGCATAAGCTCAATGAACTTTATCGCCATATTGCTGAGCTGATATCTTGCGTTTGACACGGTCAGAAGCTCGTGGCGTGAATTTGCGTGGTCGCAGATAAAGTAGATGAATCCCATAAGGTCGGGTACTACCGCCTCTGCGCCCTCAGCCTCGACAAGATCAACGACATTGTTGTTTGCGGCAGGGTGATACTTTACGAGTATCTCTCCGACTATACCTACTCTCGGCTTTACTATATCAAGCGTGGGGATAGAATCGAAGTCTGCAACGATCGCCTTTACATTTTTATTGAACTTAGCTAAGGACAGGCTCTTCAGGTCTTGCTTTATCTTACTGCGCCACTTTTCGTACATTGCGTTTGCGGCGCCCTTTTCCGCTTCGTACGGGCGGACACGGTATACACAGCGGCTGAGAAGATCGCCGTAAATAACCGATATGAACGCACGGTAAATAAGCGGAAGTGTCAGCTTGAAGCCGGGGTTCTTTTCCATGCCGACTACATTGAGCGAAATAAGAGGGATATTGTCAAGTCCTGCGTCCTTGAGCGCCTTTTTGAGCATACCGACATAGTTTGTCGCACGGCACGCACCGCCTGTCTGCGTTATCAGAACGGCAACCTTGTCCTTGTCGTATTTTCCGTGATTGAGCGCATACAGAAGCTGACCTATAGTGATTATTGCAGGGTAGCAGGCGTCGTTGTTTACATATTTGAGTCCTTCGTCAACAACTTCCTTTGAATAGTTCTTCTGTATCTCAATATTATATCCCGAGTAGCGGAACGCCTGTTCAAGAAGGTCAAAGTGGAACGGAGCCATCTGCGGAGCGATGATGGTATAATCCTTCTTCATCTCCTTTGTGAACAGAGGCTGACGGATATAGCCCTTATACTCGGGTACGGGCTTAATGCCGTTTCTTTCACGCTCTTCCATTACGGATATCAGTGAACGCAGACGGATCCTTGCCGCACCGAGATTGTTTACTTCGTCTATCTTAAGCACGGTGTACATTCTGCCGTAGCCCTGGAGTATCTCCTGTACCTCGTCGGTCGTTATTGCGTCAAGTCCGCAGCCGAAGGAGTTGAGCTGTACCAGCTCAAGTTCGGGCGTCTTGCCGACAAGAGTAGCGGCGGCATAAAGCCTTGTGTGGTACATCCACTGGTCTACTACACGGATGGGGCGTACTACATTGCCAAGATGTGCAACGCTGTCCTCCGTAAGTACGGCAAAGCCGTAGCCGTTTATCATTTCGGGTATACCGTGATTTATCTCGGGATCGACATGGTAAGGTCTGCCTGCAAGCACGATACCTTTCTTGCCGGTGTCTTTGAGCATTTTCAGTATTTCTTCGCCCTTTGAGCGAATGTCGGCTTTAAAGCGTCTGTCCTCTTCGTAAGCGGCTTTGAGCGCAACTCCGATATCCGCACCGCCTATTCCCAGCGGCATAAACACTTCGATAAGCCTTTCGAGCATACGGTCTTCGTCGTATATGGGCAGGAACGGATTCATAAATGTTACATCATCTGAACGAAGCTCGGGTACGGAGTTCTTGATAACTTCGCTGTATGTAGCAACTACGGGGCAGTTATAGTGGTTATCTCCTCCGCCGCCGTTATCCATCTCATACGGAAGCGCAGGGTAGAAGATAAACTTTACGCCGTCGTCAAGAAGCGACATTATATGTCCGTGCGAGAGCTTTGCCGGGTAGCAAACCGACTCTGACGGCATTGTTTCTATACCTCTGTCGTATATCTCACGGCTTGATTTCGGGGACAGCTTTACGCTGTAGCCGAGCTTTGTGAAGAATGTAAACCAGAACGGGTAGTTCTCATACATTCCGAGTACTCTCGGTATGCCGACAACGCCTCTGGGCGCTGTTTCGGGATCGAGGGGTTCATAGTCGAACAGTCTCTTGTACTTGTAGTCAAAGAGGTTGGGGAGCAGTTCTTTGCTCTTACTGCCGAGTCCTGCGCCTCTTTCACAGCGGTTGTTTGTAATATATCTTGTTCCGTCGGCAAACTTGCTTATTGTAAGCAGGCAGTTGTTGGAGCATCTGCCGCAGCGTGCCGTTGTTTTCTGAATAGTGAAGTTTTCGAGCTTTTCGAGCTTTGCAAGGGTACTTCCCTTGCCGTCGTCACGGGAAAGAGCGATGAGCGCACTGCCGTAAGCACCCATAAGTCCTGCCTTGTCGGGACGGACAACCTCTCGTCCGCAGGTAAGCTCAAAGGCACGCAGAACGGAGTTATTTAAGAATGTGCCGCCCTGTACTATTATCTTTTCGCCCATCTGCTTGGGATCTCTTATCTTGATTACCTTGAAAAGCGCATTTTTTACTACCGAGTAGGAAAGGCCTGCAGAGATATCGGCAACGCTTGCGCCCTCTTTCTGAGCCTGCTTTACACGGCTGTTCATAAATACCGTACAGCGTGAGCCGAGATCAACGGGGCTCTTTGCCGAAAGTCCTATCTGTGCAAATTCTTCGGGCTGCATTCCGAGTGCGTTTGCAAAGTTCTGAATAAACGAGCCACAGCCCGACGAGCAAGCCTCGTTTAACAGTATGCTTTCTATCTCGCCATTCTTTACTCTCATGCATTTCATATCCTGACCGCCTATGTCAAGGATAAATTCAACGCCGGGCAGTATCTTCTCGGCGGCCTTATAGTGAGCCATAGTTTCGATCTCGCCGTAGTCAACGCCGAGCGCCGCTTTGATAAGATGCTCGCCGTAGCCTGTTGCGGTGGACTTTGCTATGTATGCCTTTTCGGGCATTTTAGAATAAAGGTCTTTTATTATCTCTATTACGGACTTCAGCGGATCGCCCATATTGTTGCCGTAGTGAGAGTAAAGTATATCTCCGTCCTTGTTAATAAGCGTTGCCTTAGTGGTGGTAGAGCCTGCGTCTATACCGAGATAGCACGCTCCTTCCGCCTCGGACAGCTCTTTTACGGGGATTATTGCCTTTGCGTGTCTGTCTTCAAATTCTTTTAGCTCCTCTTCGCTTGCAAACAGCGGAGCGAGTCTTTCAACCTCGTGTACCTCTACTGCGGAGAGCGCCTTGAGGTCTTCTTTCAGCTTGCTTACCGAAAGCTCTTCACGGTTTTCGGCAAGGGATGCGCCCATTGCAACAAAAAGGTTTGCGTCGGGCGGGAATATAATATGCTCGTCATCAAGGTGAAGCGTTTCTATAAAGCGTTTTCTCAGCTCCGACAGATAGTGCAGAGGGCCGCCGAGGAATGCAACATGGCCTCTTATGGGCTTGCCGCAGGCAAGTCCGCTTATAGTCTGGTTTACTACCGACTGGAATATCGAAGCGGCAACATCGCTCTTTTTTGCGCCGTCGTTTAAAAGCGGCTGAATATCTGACTTTGCGAATACGCCGCAGCGTGAAGCTATCGGGTATATCGTGGTATAGTCCTTTGCAAGCTCGTTTATGCCTGTGATATCGGTATTGAGAAGCGACGCCATCTGGTCGATGAATGCGCCTGTGCCGCCTGCACACGAGCCGTTCATACGCTGTTCTATACCGCCGGTGAGATATGTAATTTTTGCGTCCTCACCGCCCAGCTCAATGGCAACATCGGTCTTTGGAATAAATGTCTGTATTGCTGTCGTACCTGCCGACACTTCCTGTACAAAGGGTATGCCGAGCCAATGTGAAACGGATATGCCGCCCGAACCGGTTACGGCAACGGTGACCGTCTCTTCATCAAGCGTGTCAAGACATCCGCCGAGCACCTCGGCGATAGTCTTCTTTATATCCGAATAGTGCCGCTGATAGTTCTTGTATACGGCATTATTCTCATCGTCGAGCACCGCAATCTTTACGGTGGTCGAACCTACATCAAGTCCTATATGAAGCATCTGGTATATTTTCCTTCCGGGAGAAATTTCGGCTTTACGCCTTGTTTTCTGTATTATGCGGCTTTACCGAAAACAGCTTGCGGTAAAACGCTACACATTCAAAATTATACACTATCTGCGCCCGAATTTCAAGATGTATTATCGAATTTTATATTATATAAAGTTGGTTTGTGAACGCCTTTTTTATTTTTTAGTAATTTTACCGTAAAACAGGGATATAATTTGGGTACTTTTAATTGACGTTATTTCTTGACTTTTGGACGGTTTACGGATATAATGATATTATGTATATCTGTGTCGATAAAGACAGGATCATTAACACAGCGAAAGGAAACAAAACCGAATGGCAAAAATGAATCCCGGTTTCTTAAACCTTAAGAAAAGCTATCTTTTCATTGAGATCGGAAAGAGAGTAAGAGAATATGCGGCTGCGCATCCCGACAACAAGATAATCAAGATGGGTATAGGCGATGTTACACAGCCTTTAGCTCCCGTTGTAGTAGAGGCAATGAAGAAGGCCGCCGACGAGATGGGCGTAAAAGAGACCTTCAGAGGATATGAGGACAGCGGCAAGGGCTACGATTTCTTAAGAGAGGCTGTAGCAGGCTATTACAAGAGCTTCGGCGTTACGGTTTCTCCCGAAGAAGTGCTGATAAGCGACGGCGCAAAGAGCGACTGCGGCAATATCGGCGATATCTTCAGTCAGGATGAGGATGTAGTAGTTACCGATCCTGCATATCCCGTATATGTTGACTCAAACATAATGGGCGGCAGAGAGGTATATTATGTCAACTCCACCGAGGAGAACGGCTTTGCGGCAATGCCCGACGAGTCGATGAAGCCCGGACTTATATATCTTTGTTCACCCAACAACCCTACCGGCTCGGTTTATACTAAAGAACAGCTTAAGGTATGGGTAGATTATGCTATAAAGAACAAGTCGGTGATCATATTTGACGCCGCTTATGAAGCGTTCATATCCGATGAAACTCTTCCCAGAAGCATATTCCAGATAGAAGGCGCAAGAAAGTGCGCTATAGAGATATGCTCGCTGTCAAAGACGGCAGGCTTTACCGGTACAAGATGCGGCTACACGGTAGTCCCCGAAGAGCTTATGCTTGAGAAGCCCGACGGCGAAGAGATAAGCTTTATGCAGCTGTGGTGCAGAAGACAGGGAAGCAAGTTCAACGGCGTTTCTTATCCCGTTCAGCGTGCCGCAGAGGCGGTATTCACCGAAGAAGGCTACAAGCAGACAAGAGCGACCATCGCATATTATATGGAAAACGCAAAGGTTATGAGCGAGACATTTGACGAGCTGGGAATAAAGTACACCGGCGGCAAGAACTCGCCTTATATCTGGTTCAAGTGCCCCGACGGAATGGACAGCTGGACATTCTTTGACAAGCTGCTTAATGAAGCTGAAGTTGTAGGCACTCCCGGTGCAGGCTTCGGCAAGAACGGTGACGGCTGGTTCAGACTTACTGCATTCGGCACTCACGAGAACACTGTAGAAGCTATGCAGAGAGTAAAGAAACTGCTTTCGAAGTAAAAATGTTCAGAATACTTTGCGGCTGTACAAAGCCGGTAAAGGTACTGGCAATAACGCTCACCGCTGTCGGTGCGGTCGTGCTTGTGCTGTTCATAATACCGCTGTTTAGCGGAACGCTTAACACAGGCTCCTACTTCGGCTTTGCAATAGGCGTTGTAACAATGCTTCTCGGCGTAGCAGCACCGAAGCTGTTTCACAGCGGTAAAAAGCCGCTGAGATATGCCTACCGCACGGTACTGATAATATACGGCGTACTTGTTATTTATGCCGTTATCCTGTCGGCGTTTATGATAGCAAATATGAACGACGCTCCCGAAAAGGACGGCTCACGCACCGTGATAGTTCTCGGCTGTCAGGTGCGAAGCGACGGGCCGAGTCTTATGCTCCAAAAGCGTATTGACGCCGCTTATGATTATCTGAGCGCAGATACAAAGGCGCAGTGCATAGTGTCGGGCGGAAAAGGCGATAACGAGCATATCAGCGAGGCTGAGGCAATGTATGAGGCGCTCGTGAATGACGGAATATCGGAAAACCGTATCACCAAAGAGGACAAGTCTTCAAGCACCTACGAAAACCTGCTGTTTTCAAAACAGATTCTTGAAGACAACGAGAAACCGCTCAGAATAGCTATCGTGACCGACGGCTTTCATCAGTGGCGGGCGAGGCTGCAAGCCGAAAGTCTGGGCTATGACGTTAAATGCGTCAGCGCCGCTACCCCATGGTATCTCGTGCCGGTATACTGGGTGAGAGAGTGGTTTGCGCTGAGTTATCTGTTCGTTTTCGGAACGGATTAATACTGGGTAAATATTATTTTGATATAATTCAGAAGTCAGAAAGGGAAAAATTATGGAAAAAGATATTTCAAAAGCAAAGGTACTTGTGTGCGATGATTCTATGATGGTAAGAAACAAGATGAAAAAGCTGCTTACCGCATACGGCTTCACGCAGATAAACGAGGCTTGCGACGGAGCTCAGGCAGTTGAAAAATTTGCCGATATCATCCCGGATATTACATTTATGGACATAGTAATGCCCGAGATGTCAGGAGTAGACGCACTCAGGCTCATCAAGACCAATTCTCCCGACGCTGTAGTAATTATGGCAACCTCGGTAGGTACGGTAGGCAATCTTTCAGAGGCGATAAAACTCGGTGCAAACGACTTTTTACAAAAGCCCGTAGACGACGAGCAGCTTTACCGTCTGCTTGACAACTATTTCAAAAAGGAGAATTAAGCCATGTTTACACAATTTTTCGGCAGCTATCTGCTCAATAAGAAGATCGTTTCTCCGGCTAACTTAAGACTTGCCCTTGAAAAGAAGGACAGCACAAGAGTTAAGCTCGGCGTGCTTGCCATCAATGCAGGCTATATGACCGCAAAGCAGGTAGACGCAGTACATAGAAAGCAGGCAACGGTGGATAAGAGAATAGGCGATATCGCCGTTGAGATGGGATATCTCACCGAAGCTCAGGTAGAGGAATTGCTCTCAAGCCAGAAGACAGGCTGTCTTCTGCTCGGACAGGCTCTTGTAGATATGGGCTGTCTTACAAACGAAGAGTTTGAGATGGTGCTGAACAACTACAAGAAAGAAAACGGCCTTACCGATAAGGACTTCAGCGAAGAGAGCAACGAAAAGACAGAGAATGTTATATCCTCTTTCTTCTCTCTTGAAGGAGAATATTCCGACTATTGCTCCGAGTATGTAAATATCCTTTTCAAGAATCTTATCCGTTTTGTCGGAGACGACTTCACACCTCTTGTAAATGCCGAGATAGGCGACAACGATCTGACCGTTATACAGGAGCTTTGCGGAGACTTCTGCGCAGTATCGGCAATTACGCTTGACGATAAGGCTGCCGCAGTTTTTGCAAGCCGCTTTGCCGAAGAAGAGGTAACGGATATGGATTACGCAAAGGACGCTATAAGCGAATTCCTTAACCTCAGCAACGGACTTTACAATGTAAACATTTCCGAATCTACAGGCAAGGAAATAGGACTTACTCCTCAGGAAAGCACCACAGCTTCTGCTGTAAAGAGTATAAAATCAAAGTTCACGCTTACAATACCCGTAGAATTCACCTTCGGAACGGTAATATTTACTCTTGCGGTAATATAAAAAAGACACCCCGTGTCAGAAAATCTGATTTACGGGGTAAGTCTGTGCCCGACTTTCTAAGGTAAATCAAAGGAAAGCGGCGTATCATCTACAGATAAAGAAGAACAAAAGAAACAGCGGTGCAGTATTTCTCTGCTTGTGACCGGTCAAAGAAGACAAGTCTGGAAAGGAAAACTATGGACATATTCAGCATTCTTTCGCTGATAGGAGGCCTCGCAATGTTCCTGTACGGCATGAACGCCATGGGACAGGGACTTGAGAAGCTGTCGGGCAGCCGCCTTGAGCGAATCCTCGAAAAGATGACTTCCAATCCGTTTAAGGGCATTGCGCTTGGCGCACTCGTAACAGCGGTAATACAGTCGTCATCCGCAACTACGGTTATGGTAGTCGGATTCGTAAACTCAGGGATTATGAAGCTGTCGCAGGCTATCGGCGTAATTATGGGCGCTAATATAGGAACGACAATGACCTCGTGGCTGCTGTCGCTGACAGGCATTGAGGGCGAGAGCATGATAATGCAGCTGCTTAAGCCTACTTCCTTTACGCCTATACTTGCTATTATCGGAATATTCCTGATATCTATGTCGAAGTCCAGCAAGAAAAAGGACATAGGCACTATCCTTGTAGGCTTTGCTATACTTATGTTCGGTATGAATGCAATGAGCGAAGCGGTATCGGGACTTGCCGGTAACGAGCAGTTCACAAGCATACTTACGATGTTCTCAAACCCCATATTCGGCGTTATCGCCGGAGCTATACTCACAGCGGTAATACAAAGCTCGTCGGCGTCGGTCGGTATATTGCAGGCTTTGTGTGCGACCGGCTCGGTAAACTACAGCGTTGCGCTCCCTATCATTATGGGACAGAATATCGGTACCTGCGTTACTGCGCTTCTTTCAGCGGTAGGTGCAAACAAGAACGCAAAGAGAGCCGCACTTGTACATCTTTATTTCAACCTTATCGGTACGATAGCGTTTATGGTAATATTCTATGCGATAAACGCATTCTTCCCGTTTGAGTTTATAAACGAACCTGCAAGCCAAGCAGGAATTGCAGTAATGCACAGCGTATTCAATGTATTTGCAACGGTAATATGGCTGCCGTTTATGAAGCTGCTTGAAAAGCTCGCCTATATCACCGTGCGTGACAAGAAGAACGACAGCGAGGCAAAGGACGAGTTCCGGATACTCGATCCCCGTTTCCTTGCTACTCCCTCGGTTGCACTTGAACAGTGCAAGTCTGTAGCTATAAGAATGGCTGACTGCGCAAGAGATACGCTGAAGCTGTCGATAGGGCTTGTTTCAAAATACAACGACCGTGACGCCGAGACAGTAACGGAGAACGAGAACAAGGTGGATATATATGAGGACAAGCTGGGAAGCTATCTTCTTCAGCTCGGCTCAAAGAATCTCACCCCCTCGGACAGCCAGACGGTAAATATGCTTCTGCATTGCATAGGCGACTTTGAGCGAATATCCGACCATGCGGTAAATATTACCGAATGTGCAAAGGAAATGCACGAAAAAGGTCTTTCCTTCTCTAAAAAAGCCGTTGAAGAGATACACATTTTCAACGGAGCTATAAACGAGATACTTGATACCGCCATTATGGCGTTTGAGCATAATGATATTGAGCAGGCAAAGTCGGTCGAGCCGCTTGAAGAGGTTATCGACAGTATGCGTACGGAAATCAGGAACCGCCATGTCAAGCGTCTTCGCAAGGGCAAGTGTACAATAGAGATGGGCTTTGTACTTACCGACCTTATCACGAACTACGAGAGGGTTGCAGACCATTGCTCGAATATTGCGGTATGTATGATACAGATACACGATAACAGTTTTGATACCCACGGTTATATAAACGACCTCAAGGCGACAAACAACGAGGAATTCCAGAGGAAGTTTGCCATCTACAGCGAAAAATATATGCTTCCCGAAACTAAGAAAGACTAACCGGCGTG
>JAEDNF010000303.1 GCA_016302655.1 Oscillospiraceae bacterium
TGCTTGCAGTCCTCAATCATTTTGATAAAGGATTTCCTGTGCTTGAGTGAAGTGCCGGAGATTCCCTCATCGGCATAGATGCGGTACAGGTGCCAATTCGGGTAACGGTCGATCAGGTCGGTGTAATGGTTCCTTTGAAGTTCGAAGGAAGACGTTTGTCGCGGATCATCTGTAGAGACACGGACATAAACGCCAACCCTTTTCTCGCGATCATCCTGCAGAATATCTACGCGCTCTTCAGCTGGGATCACTTCTAACAGATCCGGAGATACCCCCTTATATCGGTTTCGGATCTTCTCTTTCTCGATTTCTTTAGACGCATGTTCCATACCGCATATCCTCCGCTGCTTATCAGGAAACCAGAAAAAACGGCAAAGTGTTGATTATCCTTTCAAATAGCGTGCCCGGGCCTATTTGCGCTTATATTATATATCTGACAGGCAGGGGAGAACAGAGACGGCCAGTGCCGCTACCGGTACAGAGGGTATCGGTTTGAGGAAAAAATACGATTATGTTGGGATGGTCGGATAGACTCTTGTAATAAGCTACACTTCCACTAATGTAGTTCAAGGAATGATTAAAATCATTCTAAAGAATTACATGGAGGTACTAACAAATGGAAAACACAATGATCTCTCAGCGCATTCGGCACTATAGGCGAATGGCAAAGCTGTCCCAGGAAGAGCTGGCGGACAGAGTCGATGTCTCCGAAACCTATATTCGGAAACTGGAAGCAGGGGACCGCTTTCCGTCCTTAGACATGGTAATCAAACTGTCGCAGGCACTGAACACTACGCCAGATCACTTGCTCCTATCCAGCAGCGCATTGGGACAGAACAAAAGCTCCGGGGTACTGGATCTCCTCAGCGATTGCACGCCGACCGAATTCATTATCCTGTATGAGAATATGGCTTCGCTTAAGAAGCTACTCCGCGACCACGTATAAAAGCAAACGCCGGTGATAGGCTCAAGGGCTTATCACTGGCTAAAATCATGATAATTCTGGAAAAGGTGCCGCTTTTATGGTATAATGCATATGAAGAAATAAGGCCGTTAAAACGCTCTTCTGGTGAGGACCAATAGTATTATGATCAATATTAATAACAAACGATGGGATAAGATTACTGCGCGCGATATACAGAAAGTCTTATCAGGCACTGACGATGAATCCTTCTTTTTCGAGTTTAAGTCGGACGATGAAGAGCCGAATAAACTCGTCAAAGAGATTTCAGCTCTTGCAAATACATATGGAGGATATATTTTCCTTGGAGTCAACAACGATAAGAGTATTGGTGGATGTGAGAAATGGACAGAGCAACGTATTCATACTACGATACATGACTCCCTTACACCAACACCAAACTTTGACGTACGAAGATTTAAAATTGAGGGGAAAACGGTATTTGTAATTAAAGTTGAGGAAGGAACTTTACCTCCGTATATCACAGGAAAAGGGGCGATATATGAAAGGCTGTCGTCAGGATCATTTCCAATTAAGGATTCTGCAAAACTGACCCAGCTTTATAATAAGCGCGCGGACCAAGAAGCTCGTGTAAAATCCAAAATTGAATTTGGGGATATCGATGTCAATCTTGCGAATACAAATAACTTGTGCGGATATATTGACATCGGATTTTCGGTCACTTGCTCAGAAGAAACATATCTACAAAAGAATTATCAGAAATTGGATTTTTTATCCTCAGTGGCTGAAAAAGTTGGGAATAACGCGTTTAGTGTATCGCTAGTCGGCAGCGCACTCATGTTTACTATTGGAGAGATAGCAAATAGTGAAAGGAGTAAACCGGCTCCGCTTTTCGCTGCAGGCTTGCATGATTATTTGGTAGTTTATGGTGATTGCTCCGCTAGCTGTCGAGTATTATTATTTGCAAATGAAAACGGAAACCAGGTAGATATTTCCGTAGCTCCTATTGTAAAAGAGGCCTTTAAAAGCATTTATAAATTGCTTTGTGGCGATGATTTTTACAAAATATTCGTGCATGCGCAAAAATATGAATCTCTAAAAGTTGTCAAACAGTTTGTGCCCGTATATGAATTGAGCCGCCATTTCGGAGAGATCGAAAACAATCCGTTTAAAAATGTGCTGAAAGACCATCGGGCAAAATACGGAGAAAACCTTATAATACAAAGCAACCGGGTTCCTCTTTTCGGATATGAGCTGATAGATAAACAATGGTTTGAT
>JAEDNF010000039.1 GCA_016302655.1 Oscillospiraceae bacterium
TTTTTATTCCACCGCTTCAAGCGGTGGTTTATTGTGCTGAAGCTACAATCAGGGGCAGTAAGTTTCAGCTTACTGCCCTTTTAATTATCACTGTACTATCCGAAGTTATTCAAGCGTCAACTGCTCGCTTCGGTCAACGCCGAGAAGCGGCGCTAAATATCTGCCCGTATAGCTTATCGGGTTTGCCGCTACCTGCTCGGGAGTGCCGGTCGCAATGACGGTACCGCCGCCGTTTCCTCCCTCGGGACCCATATCTATGATATAGTCTGCGGTTTTTATTACATCAAGATTATGCTCGATAACAAGCACGGTATTTCCGCCGTCGGTCAGCTTCTGAAGCACATCAATGAGCTTGTGAACATCGGCGGTATGAAGACCTGTTGTAGGCTCGTCAAGAATATACACGGTCTTTCCCGTTGCACGCTTAGACAGTTCGGTGGCAAGCTTTACTCTCTGCGCCTCACCGCCCGAAAGCGTGGTTGCAGGTTGTCCTATCTTGATATATCCAAGTCCTACATCATAGAGTGTCTGGAGCTTGCGCTTTATCTTCTCGTGGTTTTCAAAGAAGGTTATACCCTCCTCAACCGTCATTTCAAGCACATCATAAATGCTCTTGCCTCTGTAATGCACTTCAAGCGTTTCACGGTTGTAGCGTTTACCCTTGCAGACTTCACACGGAACATATATATCGGGCAGGAAGTGCATTTCGATCTTGTTTATGCCGTCTCCCTCGCACGCCTCGCATCTTCCTCCCTTGACATTGAAGGAGAATCTGCCGCTTGTATATCCTCTCATCTTTGCGTCGTTTGTTGAAGCGAACAGATCACGGATATCGTTGAATACGCCTGTATAGGTCGCAGGGTTGCTCCTCGGAGTCCTGCCTATCGGGGACTGATCTATCGCAATCACCTTATCGAGATGTTCTATTCCCTCAAAGGTATCAAAAGCACCCGGCTTAATCCTTGCACGGTTCAGCTTTCCTACAAGGTGCTTGTATATTATCTCATTTACAAGAGAGCTCTTGCCGCTTCCCGATACGCCTGTAACGCAGGTGAATATTCCGAGCGGAATCTTTGCGGTAATGTTTTTGAGATTGTTTTCACGGCAGCCTGTAACGGTAAGCCATTTTTTACCCGGCTTTCTGCGCTGCTCGGGAACTTCTATCTTAAGCTTACCGGTAAGATACTGTCCTGTCACGGAGCGCTCGCACTTCATAATATCGTCAAGCGTTCCTGCGCAGATAACTTCGCCGCCGTGTACTCCTGCACCCGGACCGATATCAACGATAAAATCCGCCGCACGCATAGTGTCCTCATCGTGTTCAACTACAATCAGCGTGTTTCCGAGATCCCTCAGTTTTTTCAGCGTGGCTATCAGCTTATCGTTGTCTCTCTGGTGAAGTCCGATACTCGGCTCGTCAAGGATATACAGCACGCCCATAAGACTACTGCCTATCTGGGTAGCAAGACGGATACGCTGACTCTCGCCGCCCGACAGCGTTCCTGCCGTCCGTGAAAGCGTGAGATATTCAAGTCCTACGCTGCTCAAAAATCCGAGACGCTCCTTTATCTCTTTGAGGATACGCTCTGCAATCATCATTTCACGCTCGGACAGTTTTATTCCTTTGACAAAATCAAGCGCTTCGACTATGCTCATATCGCAGAATTCATTGATATTCTTGCCGCAAATCGTAACGCACAGAGCTTCTTTTTTAAGCCTTTGTCCGTGACAGTCGGGGCAGACAGCCTCGCCCATATACTGCGCAATATCTTCTCTTGAATATACGCTGGTGGTTTCCTTATAGCGTCTTTCAAGGTTATTTATAACGCCCTCAAACGCAGTCATATACATTCCGCCGCCCTGCTCACGGCTGCGGACTACCTTTATCTTTTTGTCGCCTGTTCCGTAAAGTACCGCATTCAGCTGTTCCTCAGAAAGCGTCTTTACCGGCTGATCTACGCTGAAGCCGTACTCGCTTGCTATAGCGTCGAAATACATCTGAGCTATTGTTCCGTCGGCATACTTCCAGCCGCTTGCCTTAATTGCATTTTCTCTTATACTAAGGTCACGGTTGGGCAGTATAAGGTCAACATCTATCCTTCTGAATACGCCGAGACCTGTACAGGTCGGACACGCACCGAAAGGATTATTGAACGAGAACATTCTCGGCACAAGCTCTTCCATGCTTACTCCGTGCTCAGGGCAGGCATAGTTCTGTGAAAAGCTGAGTTCTTCGCCGTCTATTACATCAATTATGATAAGTCCGCCCGAAAGGTTGCCTGCAATTTCTATACTGTCGGATAAGCGTGATCTGATATCTTCCTTCATAACAAGACGGTCAACAATTACCTCTATGTTATGCTTTTTGTTCTTGTCCATTTTTATCTGCTCGGACAAGTCGTAGATTATCCCGTCGACACGCACCCTTGCGTATCCCTGTTTTATCAGGTCTTCAAGCTCCTTGCGGTATTCGCCCTTTCTTCCTCTTACTATCGGCGCAAGTATCTGGAACTTTGTACGCTCGGGAAGCTCCATGATCTTATCAACGATCTGGTCAACCGTCTGCTGTTTTATCTCCTTGCCGCACACGGGACAATGAGGTATTCCCACTCTTGCATAAAGCAGTCGCAGATAGTCGTATATCTCTGTGACGGTACCGACTGTGGAACGGGGATTCTTCGATGTGGTCTTCTGGTCGATAGATATTGCGGGAGAAAGTCCCTCGATGCTGTCTACATCCGGCTTTTCCATCTGACCGAGAAACATCCTCGCATAAGAGGACAGGCTTTCTATATATCTTCTCTGTCCGTCTGCATAGATTGTGTCGAATGCTAAAGACGATTTTCCCGAGCCGGAGAGTCCCGTCATAACTATCAGCTTATCACGGGGCAATTCTATATCAATATTCTTAAGGTTATGTTCTCTTGCACCCTTGATTACTATTTTATCTATTCCCATTTATCTTTTGTCATCTCCGTTAACAGCTTATTTTTGTTCCTGAAGTTCTTTTATCTTGTCACGCAGATATGCGGCGTGTTCAAAGTCAAGCAGTTTTGCGGCATTCTTCATCTCTGCCGTATACTGCTTTATAAGCGACTCACGCTCTGCCTTTGTATATTTTCTCTTTTTGTCTTTATCCTTGCCTGTGGATATCTCAAGCACCGCCCTTACATCCTTGACTATCGTCTTGGGCGTTATGCCGTGCTCCTCGTTATACTTCATCTGTATCTCACGGCGGCGGTTAGTCTCGCTCACTGCTCTTTCCATACTGTCGGTGACGGTATCGGCGTACATAATTACCTTGCCGCCTGCATTTCTTGCCGCCCTGCCTATCGTCTGGATAAGCGATGTTTCACTTCGTAAAAAGCCCTCTTTATCGGCGTCAAGTATTGCAACGAGCGATACTTCGGGAAGGTCAAGTCCCTCTCTGAGGAGGTTGATTCCTACCAGTACATCAAACACGTGCATACGCAGATCCCTTATTATCTCCATACGCTCTATTGAATCGATGTCGTGGTGCATATAGCGTATCTTTACGCCGAGCTTTTCATAATAAGCGGTAAGATCCTCCGCCATCTTCTTGGTGAGAGTGGTTATCAGCACGCACTCGCCCTTCTGTGTACGCTCGTTTATCTCGGAATAAAGGTCTTCTATCTGTCCTGCAACAGGCTTTATCTCGACAAGCGGATCGAGCAGACCGGTAGGACGGATCACCTGCTCTGCGGTATTTACGGCATGGCTCTTTTCGTATTCGCCGGGAGTAGCCGAAACATAGATCACCTGATTTATCATTGAGGAAAACTCGTCAAAGTTCATCGGTCTGTTATCATAAGCAGACGGAAGGCGGAAGCCGTAATCGATAAGGTTTTTCTTGCGGGCAAAATCTCCGCCGTACATTCCTCTTACCTGCGGCAAAGTCACATGGCTCTCGTCAATGAACATAAGAAAGTCTTTAGGGAAGTGGTGCATAAGAGTTATGGGAGAGCTTCCCGGCGCTCTTCCCGCAAGCACTCTTGAGTAGTTCTCAACACCCTTGCAGGTGCCTATCTCACGGAGCATCTCCATATCATAGCGTGTGCGCTGTTCTATTCTCTGCGCTTCGATCAGCTTATGATTGTCGGTAAAGAACTTTACCCTTTCCTCCATCTCGGCTTCAATCTCATTCAGCGAGTTTTCAAGCCTTGCCTTGCTTACGATATAGTGCGACGCAGGGAAGATAGCCACATGAGAAAAGCGGCGCTTTACTTCACCCGTCACTACATCTATCTCGGATATTCTGTCGATCTCATCTCCGAAAAATTCTATCCTTATAGCCTTGTCCGAGGTGCTTCCTGCCGGGAATATCTCAAGCACATCTCCTCTTACCCTGAACTTGTTGCGGACAAAGTTCATATCATTGCGCTCATACTGTATCTCAACAAGCCGCTTAATGATGTCGTCACGGCTTCGCTCCTGTCCCTCACGGACAGACAGCATATTCTCACGGTAGTCCTCGGGACTGCCCAAGCTGTAGATACAGCTTACACTTGCTACGATTATCACATCACGGCGCTCTGCCAAAGCGGCTGTTGCCGAGTGGCGCAGACGGTCTATCTCATCGTTTATTGCGCTGTCCTTTTCGATATATGCGTCTGTCGAAGGGATATATGCCTCAGGCTGATAATAGTCGTAATAGCTGACAAAATACTCCACCGCATTATCGGGGAAAAACTCCTTGAACTCACTGCAAAGCTGTGCCGCAAGCGTTTTGTTATGAGCGAGTATTAGCGTCGGTCTGTTGACTTTTTCAATGATATTTGCCATAGTAAAGGTCTTGCCCGAGCCGGTAACGCCGAGCAGTACCTGCTCTTTATTGCCGTTTATAACGCCGTTTGCAAGGCTGTCTATAGCCTGCGGCTGATCGCCTGTCGGCTTATAATCGGATTTTAACACAAACCTGTCCATTATTGCTCCTTAAACATCGTTCCAGATATCCGGAAGTATTCCATTCTCACGCATTGAAAGACTGCCGTGCATACCTACTATTATATGGTCGGCAAGGTATATGCCTGCCTTTTCAAGCAGATTATAAAGGTTTCTCGTCATCAGTTTGTCTTCGTTTGACGGCATCTCACTGCCCTTGGGATGATTATGCGCTAAAACTACGATGGGACATCTTTTCTGCA
Organism: Oscillospiraceae bacterium; assembly: GCA_016302655.1. Classification (GTDB taxonomy): domain Bacteria; phylum Bacillota; class Clostridia; order Oscillospirales; family Ruminococcaceae; genus Ruminiclostridium_E. Next base: position 5,166 of record JAEDNF010000039.1, read on the forward strand.
CAGCCTTTTCAAGAAGGCGCATCATATCGGGATGTACCTGTTCAAGCGCACCGGTGCTTATTATCTCCTGTGATACAAAGCAATACTCACCGTCAAGAAACAGCATTCTCAGCTGTTCGGTATCGGCAAAGCGGAAAAGCCCCGTACAATAATCCCTGACAGCGCCCGACGCACCGAGCATTTCACCCTTTTGGACGCTTTCGCTGAGCATACGCTCAATATTGGCACGAAGTACCATTATCATCTGCGCTGTTGCCGCACCTACGCCCTCAACCTCGGACAGTTCCTTCTCGCTTGCCGAAAATACGCCGCTGAGCGAGCCGAATTTATCAATAAGTCTGTGTGCTATAGGATTGGTGTCGCATTGCTTATATGAGCTGTACAGCATCATTTCAAGCAGTTCGTGGGATTCAAATCCCTCGCCGCCCCGATCACGAAGGCGGTTTAACATACGCTCTCTGTGTCCCGAATGGACATTATCTTTTACGGCGATATTAACCGCCTCCTTCAATCACCATAAGGCTGTGTATATTACTACACAGCCTTTCGGGTAATAATCTGATTATAACTTAAATCGCATATCGGTAATTGTACCGGATAAAGCTTATCAGTCTACAAATACTGCGCCGGTATTTGAGCTTGTAACGAGCTTTGCATAACGCTTAAGATAGCCGTCAAGCTGTCTTTCGGGGGGATTAACGCCCTTTGCCTTACGCTGTGCTATAGTCTCCTCGTCAACAAGCAGTTCTATGCTTCTTGCAGGGATATTTATATGAATCTTGTCGCCGTTCTCAACATAAGCGATAAGTCCGCCGTCTGCCGCTTCGGGAGAAACATGACCTACAGCCGCACCTCTGCTGGCGCCGCTGAAACGGCCGTCTGTGATAAGAGCAACGCTTCCGTCAAGTCCCTTGCCGACGATAGCCGCAGTAGGTGCGAGCATTTCGGGCATTCCGGGACCGCCCTTGGGACCTTCATAACGGATAACAACAACATCACCGGGGATTATCACATTGTTCAATATTGCGTCGCAGGCAGCCTGCTCACCGTCAAATACCTTTGCGGTGCCTGTGAAGTCCATCATCTCGGGCTTTACTGCGCCCTGCTTTACAACAGAACCGTTTTCTGCAAGATTACCGCTTAAGATAGCGATACCGCCGTCTTTTCTGATAGGATTCTCGCAGGTGTGGATTATTGTGCCGTCAGCCGCAGGAGCTTTTGCTATTCTGTCAGCCTGTGTGCCGGATACTGTCAGTACGCTTGTATCAACATGGTTGCCTTTTGCCAGTTCCTTGATAACGGACTGGATACCGCCCATATCGTTAAGGTCGGTTATAAATACATCGCTTGCAGGATTCAGCTTTGCAAGCTGAGGTGTTACCTTGCTCATAGCGTCGATATCGGAAAGGCTTATATCTACTCCTGCCTCATGTGCGATCGCAAGCAGATGAAGAACGGTATTGGAAGAAGCGCCGATAGCCATATCGGTTGCAAGGGCATTCATCATATTCTTCTTTGTTATGATATCCTTAGCGCAGATGTTCTCTTTAACGAGTTCTACTATTCTTTCGCCCGTTTCTTTTGCGAGTCTGCGGCGAGCCGCATTAACAGCAGGCTCTGTGCCTGACTTCGGCAGTGAAAGGCCTATCGCTTCGGTAAGGCAGTTCATCGAGTTTGCGGTATACATACCCGAGCAGGAACCGCAGGTGGGGCAGGCGTTGTTCTCATAGTCAAGCAGAACATCCTCGCCAATAGTGCCGTTTGAATACTGACCGATAGCTTCATATATCTCGTTGTAGCCGACTCTCTTACCCTGTACTCTGCCGGGGTTCATAGGACCGCCGCTTACGAATATTGCGGGGAGATTCATTCTTGCCGCCGCCATTATCATACCGGGAACAATCTTGTCGCAGTTCGGGATAAATACGATACCGTCAAGAGGGTGTGCTGTAAGCATAACTTCAATGCTGTCGCAGATAAGCTCACGGGAGGCAAGAGAATATCTCATACCTCTGTGGTTCATAGCAAGACCGTCGCATACGCCTATGGTGAAAAACTCAAAAGGAACGCCGCCTGCGTTTCTGATGCCGTCTTTTACCTGTCTTGATATCTCGTGCAGATGCGAATGACCGGGTACATAGTCGCTTGCGGCGCAAACAACCGCAATAAAGGGCTTGTGCATCTCGCTGTCGGTTACGCCCAGCGCCTTTAATAATGCCTTGTGCGGTGTTCTGTCAACGCCGCTTTTGATAAGATCGCTTCTCATATTTTACTTTTCCTTTCCTTTGAAAAAATGTTTATTTCCTGCCGAGCATTGCGCTTCCTATCATGCCTGCTTCATTTGCAAGCGTGCAGATAACTATCTCGGTATTTTTTGTATTATTCTTTGAATATATCTGCTGTGCCACCAGCTTTTTAAGCGGTATCAGCAGATTGTCTCCCTCGTTGCAGACTCCGCCGCCTATGCAGAGGATATCCGGCTGGAATACATTTATCACATTGGTTATGCCGCAGGCGAGGTACTTGATATACTTATCGACAACTTCTTTTCCCTCGGGGTCTCCGAGCTTTGCCGCATTAAAGGCTGTCCTTGCAGATATCTTGCCGTCGTGGTCTACCATCTCATGCAGTCTGCCTGTGGGGTATTTCTCAATCATCTCTCTTGTCATACGGATAAGACCTGTAGCCGATGAATAAGCCTCAAAACAGCCGTTTCTGCCGCAAGTGCAGGGAGCGCCGTCAACCTCTACTACCGTGTGACCTATCTCTCCGCCTGCGTTATTTGAGCCGCTGTATATCTCGCCGTTTATGATGATTCCTGCGCCGACTCCCGTTCCGAGAGTAAGCACAACTGCATTCTTTGCGCCTTTTGCCGCTCCTGCGAGATACTCTCCGTATGCCGCAACATTTGCGTCATTTTCAAGGATTATCTTTTTACCGGCAAAGTGCTGTTCCAGATCCTTTGCAAGCGGTACATTTTCCCAGTGAAGATTGTTTGAATACAGCACCGTACCGTTTTCATTGTCCATTGTGCCCGGACAGCCGACTCCGATAGTCTTTATCTTGTCGATGTCTTCACCCGAAAGCTGAACTGCCTGTTCAACAGCGTCGATTATTACCGATACAACGCTCTTGTATCCGTCTGCCGCTTTTGTCTTCAGCGAAACTTTGGAAACGAGCTTTGCCGTTTCATCAACAACGCCTGCCTTTATATTCGTGCCGCCGATATCAACGCCGATATAATACTTCATAATATCTCCCTTCCGATTAAAAACCGTCAGACAATATCCGAAAGAATCACCTCAAGACTGCCTGTAACGGTATACTCGCCGAAGCCTGCAGGAACAAAGAAGCTGTCGCCCTTCTTAGCGTCTATGCCGCCTATCTTTCCTTCTCCGTCAAGAACCAACAATGAGTTGAACGACTTTTCGTCTGCGTTAAGTGTTACCGTTTCATCAACCTTGATTTTATGCACATCGAAATACTCGCAGGTACGCAGAAGAGTCTTCTCTCCGCCTTCTATCTTTTCGGGGCTTCCCTGCGGCTTTGTATCATATTTCGGAGGGCAGAGCTCGGTAACATCGATTGCCTTTTCAATATGGAGCTCTCTGGGCTTGCCGTCCTTTCCTACTCTGCCGTAGTCGTATACTCTGTAGGTCGTATTGCTGTTCTGCTGTATCTCGGCGATAAGTATGCCCTTTCCTATAGCGTGGAGCGTACCCGACTCGATAAAGAACACATCGCCCTTATGCACGGGTACATTATTTGTAACTTCAAGCAGAGTGTTGTTCTTTATTCTGTCGGCAAATTCTTCTCTTGAAATCTCTTTATCAAAGCCGTATATCAGCTGTGCGCCTTCTTCGCAGTCAACGATATACCACATCTCAGTCTTTCCGTACTCGCCCTCTACACGCATAGCATAATCGTTGTCGGGGTGAACCTGCACCGAGAGGTTATCCTTTGCGTCGATAAGCTTGATAAGTATCGGGAAATACTCAAAGCGGTCACAGGCTGTGCCAAGCGAAGCTTTATTATCTGCAAGGTACTGTGACAGAGTCTTGCCCTTGTAGCTTCCGTTTGCTATAACGCTCTGACCGTCCTTGTGGCAGGACAGCTCCCAGCTTTCAGCAATCTTATCGGCAGACGAAACCTTGCCGTATTCTTCTCTCAGTCTGTTTCCTCCCCAGATATAATCCTTGCAGGGAGCGTCAAGTTTTAATATTTCCATATCGTTTTCCTTTCTATTCATCGGGATAATACCGTTCTTATCGTATCTTCATAAAACACAGCTCACAACACTGTACACAGTAAATTATAGCACATTACGGTTTAAATGTCTATGACTATTCTTGACTTTTTTGCGAAATGTGATATATTTATCATATAGGAAAAGACTTACTTCGGAAAGGAACATAACACATGAACGAAACAGTAAAACTTGCAATGAAAAAAAGAGCGGAGAAAGTAATCGCCGCTCTTGAAAGAAACAATATGAAAGGTTATCTCGTTGACACTCCCGATGAAGCAAAAGAGCTTATAAAGGAACTTATAAAGAACGATAAGCTGATAGTATCGGGCGGTTCTATGACGCTGAAAGAAACCGGCATTCAGGATTTTCTGAACGAAAACTACAGCGGTATCTACATTGACCGTGAAAAGCTCTCTCCCGATGAGGTAAACGAGCTGTACAGAAAGGCATTCAGCGCAGATACATACTTTGCAAGCACA
>JAEDNF010000304.1 GCA_016302655.1 Oscillospiraceae bacterium
GTTTTGTAACATCCCACAAAATTCAAAACAGCTATTGACTTAGAGTAAACTCCAGGGTGTATAATCAGTTCAAGGAGGAGGCCTATATGACGATAAAAGAGGTTTGCAAAAAATACAACGTTACTGCCGATACCCTCAGATATTATGAGCGAGTGGGAGTTATCCCCGAAGTTCACCGTACGGCAGGCGGTATTCGTGATTACAGCGAGGAAGATATCAAATGGGTAGAAACAGCAATATGCTTTCGCAGTGCGAGGATGCCTATTGACCTGCTGATTGAATATGTCAGGCTGTATCGTATGGGCGACGATACGCTTAAAGCAAGGCTGGAACTGCTCATTGAGGCGAAGAAGCGCATCCTTGACGAGCGCAAAAAATATGACGATGCGCTTGCAAAGCTTGATTACAAGATATCAAAGTACGATGAAGCCGTAAAAACAGGCGTTCTTAAATGGGACGATGACACCGGCTGTAAATAAAGGAGTAAAAAATATGTATATTGAAAAAATCAATTCACCTGCGGACATTAAAGGATTATCGTTAAATGAGCTTAATGTTCTCGCTGAGGAAATCAGAAGCGGTCTTATGAACCGCCTGTCCAAAAGAGGAGGACATTTCGGTCCTAATTTTGGTTTTGTAGAAGCGACTATTGCTCTGCATTATGTTTTTGATTCGCCTAAGGACAAGATCGTTTATGATGTATCCCATCAAAGCTATGTTCATAAAATGCTTACAGGACGCAAGGACGCATTCCTTTATGACGAGCATTTCTCGGATATATCGGGCTATACAAATCCCGAAGAAAGCGAGCACGATTTCTTTAATGTGGGACATACTTCCACCGCTGTCAGCCTTGCCTGCGGACTTGCAAAAGCCCGTGACCTTAAAGGCGACAAAGAGAACATAATCGCTGTAGTAGGCGACGGCTCGCTCAGCGGTGGCGAGGCTCTTGAGGGGCTTGACTTTGCCTCAGAGCTTGAAAGCAATTTCATTATTGTTGTGAATGACAACGATATGTCAATAGCCGAAAATCACGGCGGTCTTTATAAAAACCTTGAAGCACTCCGCAAGTCAGACGGAGAATGCGAATGCAACCTTTTCAAAGCAATGGGACTTGACTATATCTATGTTGACAAGGGCAATGATATCTCCGCACTGATAAGCGCATTTTCAAAGGTGAAGGACTGCGACCGCCCTATCGCAGTACATATAAATACCCTAAAGGGCAAGGGTTATGCTCCTGCCGAACAAAACAAGGAAAACTGGCACTGGCATATGCCTTTTGATGAAAAAACAGGCGAAAGCAAATACTATGGCGGCGGTGAAAGCTATGACAGTCTTACCTGTGAATATCTGCTGAAAAAGATGAAGTCGGATAATAGAGTTGTTACTGTCGTTGCGGCTGTTCCTACCAATATCGGTTTTACCGAGGACAAACGAAAAGAAGCTGGCAAGCAGTTTGTTGATGTGGGAATTGCCGAAGAACACGCAGTTGCTATGGTTTCGGGAATAGCTAAAAACGGCGGAAAGCCCGTTTTTGCAACGCATTCGAGCTTTTTCCAGAGAACATACGACCAGATTTCTCAGGACTTATGCATAAACAAAAATCCTGCTACGCTTCTTGTAAATACCGCTTCGGTTTACGGAATGAGCGATGTTACCCATCTCGGAATATTCGATATACCGATGATGTCCAACATTCCCGAGCTTGTTTATCTTGCTCCGACAAACTGTGAAGAATATTTTGCTATGCTTGACTGGAGCATTGAGCAGAACAGCTTCCCCGTAGCAATAAGGATTCCCTGTAACGGCGTAATTCACACAAATTCTGACATTGAAACAGATTACAGCGATATTAACAAATATAAAATTACCATGCAAGGAAATGATATCGCAATAATCGCACTCGGCGATTTCTACAGCATAGGTGAAGCGCTTGCAAAGCTGATAACGGATAAAACGGGAGTTGCCCCGACGCTTATCAATCCACGCTACATCACAGGAATCGACACAGAAATGCTGAATGATCTGAAAAAGGAACACTCAAAGGTAGTAACGCTTGAGGACGGTATTCTTGACGGCGGCTTCGGCGAGAAAATCGCTCGTTTCTACGGCGCAGATGATATGAAAGTTTATAACTACGGTCTTAAAAAGGAATTTATCGACAGATACTCCGTAGAGGAGAT